>DMZB01000197.1 GCA_003482405.1 Lactobacillus sp.
GTACTGGTATCCGTTTGTGGGTTCAAATCACCACTACGCAAAACAAATTCAACCAATTCACGAATACCCAGCTTAATTGTTGCCACGTCGCTCGCCTCACCTTCAACTAAAATATCTTCATCTACTTTAGCACAAGGCAACTTTAAAGCCAGCGACATAATCACTCGACTAGTTTCTTTTCAATACATTAATCACACTGGTCAATGGAAAGTGGGTCTAGCCTTTGTTTTTTACACAGCCTTTTCAGCAAGCTCATCAATTAAAGAAAAAAATTTTGCGTTATCGACATTCTCGACCAGCGTCACTGGACGTCCGTTTTCTGATAATACAGTTCGGCCAGTCGCCGGTCCTTCCGTGATCACGTCACTGAGGACTTTACGTGTCGTCACTATCTCCGGATGTGTCACAAAGCACGTCGTTAAAACATCCCACAGAAAGTACGTTGAATTCGTGACAAAATGGCGCAGTTCAGGCACCAATGCATAACTATTACCAAGAAAATCAAAACCGACATGTTGACGTTGTTTTGCCCAGTGTTGTCGCACATCTGGCGTTAATGGAACATTATTTGTACTTTCTAGTCCGACCATATCGATTTTTAGTTCACTGTTCCAAACGGTCTTAACAGCATCAGCGTCCCAAAAAGCATTCCATTCCGCTGTACCATCGGCCTCAGGTTCGTCAACGTTCCCTCTGTTTAGGAAAGTCCCGCCCATCCAAATCAAACGGGAAATTTTGTGTGTTAACTCGGGATGCAAGCGAATGACTTCGCCGAGATCAGTCAACGGACCTGTAAACAATAGTGTTATCGGATCAGTCGCCGCCGTCAAAATGGAAATCAAATGTTCCACAGACGTACCCGATTGGAGGGATGTTTTTATCGGAGCATACTCATTTAATAGCGGCAGGGCCGTCATCGAAAAAGAGTCCATTCGCCACGCCGTTGGAAACGGATGTTGTGTCGCTGCTTTAGAACTGGCAACCTCCACTGATTGACCGTGCCCAAATCGATCAATGATTTTTCTGGTTGCTGCCGTCGCCGGCTCTACATAACTATCTGCTCCGACAACACCCACGCCTAGCAACTTCACATTTTTCATTTGTAGAAGTAAAAATAGTGACGTTAAATCGTCGACACCACCATCATGATTGAAGTACAGCTCCATCTTGTTATCTCCTTAGCCCAACTGTTTACGTAGCCAGCCAGATAAATAATCAATAATTGTGACTGTCACAATTATGCCAATTAAAATGATACCAACTCGATTCCACGAGCGTGTTTGGATTGCAAACAGCAGCGGTGTACCAACCCCACCGGCACCTACCATCCCTAATATTGTCGCCGAACGAACTGAAATTTCGAATCTATATAAGCTATAAGATGCAAAGGCTGGCAAGGCTTGCGGCAGTGTTGCAAACATAAGTGCGTCAACAGCATTGCCACCGACACTGGCAATTGATTCAGATGGGCCAACATCAATTGCTTCAATTGACTCAGCAAACAATTTGCCCAGCATCCCAACAGAGTGGACGCCAAGCGCAAGGACACCTGCAAACGCACCTGGTCCAACCGCTTTGATAAACATGATGGCTAAAACAATTTCGGGAAAGGTTCTGATGATGGCCAGCACCACACGTCCACTTGTTGATCTGACTGACAATCGACCACGCTTCGTTTTGGCCGCCCAAAATGCAAAAGGAATACTGATCAGTGCAGAAATAATTGTCCCGACAAACGCAATGGCGAGCGTTTGTAACATTACGCTAACGAGATCCTCACCGTTACCTTGATAGACGTAGTGCCAATCCGGTTTAACGATGCCCATTAAAACTGCTTTCGTCACAACTCCGGCTGAATCCTGTACTTTTGTAAAATTAATGCCAAAAATACCCCAACCGTAAACAATGACAATTAAAATCACCCAAAACCAGCGCTTTCCCAAGCGGTGCTTTTGTGACTTCAAATTAATACGTTGTGAATTGATCATTGAAGTCGCTCCCTTGCATAATTACTGACACCATCAATCACCAAAACGACCACTAAAATTGCTAGAATAATCACTGCGGTTTGGTCATAACGAAATTCTGATAGTGACGTCTGCAATTGTTGTCCGATACCCCCAGCCCCTAAGTATCCCAGGACTGTAGATGCGCGAACGTTGATTTCAAACGTGTAGAGGATGTAACTCACAAAGCGGCTGGCAACTTGTGGCAAAACAGCAAAGATCACCATGCTGCTACGTTTGCCTCCAGTCGTCAAAATAGCTTCCATCGGTCCATAATCGACTGTTTCAATACACTCATAAAACAGCTTGGTAATCATTCCAAATGAAAACACAGATAGCGTCAGTACCCCGGCATATGGGCCGATACCAACAATCGCCACAAATAAGGCGGCCAATAATAAGTCAGGTAATGTTCTGACAATGTTGAAAATAATTCGAATTGTCCCAGTCACCCATTTGTTTGGCACCACGTTACGTGCGGCAATTACGGATGCCGGAATCGCTAGTACCGTGCCAATTGTCGTTCCAATCAGTGCCATTTGAATCGTTTCCAGGATGGGCTGAACAACAAAAGGCGCCGACTTCCAATCTGGATGCATCATTTCTTTTAAAAGTGCTAAAAATTGATCAAAATTTTGGATCAAAGCACCAATATCAAGCTTTAACAGTTGATTGCTCGCAATCAGTAGGCCCAACAAAATGACTAAACTACCGATAAGCTTAATATGAAATTTTTGAATGACGGATTGCTTTGGTATTTGCATCATTTTTCACCCACTGCAGATTGACCATTATAAATGTCCGCTAACCCTTCATCCGTGACATGACTAATTGGCTCATCGTACACTAATTTTCCAGCCCGTAGTCCGACAATCCTAGTGGCATACTCTCGTGCCAGTTCGACAGAGTGCAGATTGGCGACAACCGTTTTACCGAGTTCTTGATTCATCCGTTGTAAATCATCCATCACCAGATGAGCTGTTTTTGGATCAAGAGACGCAGTTGGCTCATCTGCTAAAACAATCTTTGGATTTTGAACAAACGCTCGTGCGACTGCCACCCGTTGTTGCTGTCCACCAGATAACTGATCAACACGTTGATAGACTTTATCTAAGAGGCCGACACGATCTAACGCTTTAAAAGCACGCTGCTTGTCGACATCTTTAAATAACCCCAAACTACTCCGCCATGTTGGGTAATAACCCAGTCGTCCCGCTAATACATTACGAAGTACCGTGGACTGTTTGACGAGGTTGAAGTTCTGAAAAATCATTGCTTCTTCTCTTCTCAAATGACGTAGTTGGTTGCCCTTCGCGCTAGAAATAGATTGACCATCAATTTCAATTTCGCCACTTGTCACTTGATGTAAGTGATTCAGGCTACGCATCAAGGTACTCTTCCCCGCGCCGGAAAGTCCGACGATTACCAAGAATTCGCCTTTGTTCACCGTTAAATTGATGTTTTTTAGTCCAGTCGTTCCATTATCAAACGTTTTTGAAACTTGCTTCACATTAATGATTGGCCCTGATTTTACTTCGCTCATAAACATCCCTCTTCAAAAAAATAAAGTGAGCGAAGACTGCTCCGTTCACTTTACCCTATCTCTTAAGACAATCTATTCAGCATCCTTAACGACTTTGTCATACTTACGAACGATGTTAAACGTGCTGTCCTTAGCTGGCGTGTAGCCTTCATGACTATAAACAGACTTAATGATTTTGTGACCGTTTTTGGATTTTCCAATCTTGATAAACGCCTTCGAAATCTTTTTCTGCCATTTAGGACTCATATCGCCACGAACAGAAATCGTGTCGTTAGGAATTTTGCTGGTTAAGTACAGCGGCTTAGTCGTTTGGAAAAC
This sequence comes from Lactobacillus sp., assembly GCA_003482405.1. GTDB lineage: Bacteria > Bacillota > Bacilli > Lactobacillales > Lactobacillaceae > Furfurilactobacillus. Next base: position 3,868 of record DMZB01000197.1, read on the forward strand.
GTCTTTGACATCCTTTTGTACTAGCTGACGAGCGTCTGCGAAAATAAAGGCAGCGTCTGTATTACCGTTAATAACGGACATCACACCTTGGTCATGACCAGTCACCGTCACAGTCTTGATATTATCTTTTTTGATGTTGATACCATGCTTTGCTAGATCTGCAACTGGGAAAACATAACCAGAGGTAGAAGTTGTATCTTGAACCGCAATCTTTTTACCCTTTAAATCCTTGAGGCTCTTGATGCCACTATCCTTCTTGACTAAGATCATTGATCGATAGTAGTTCACCAACTTTTTATTGTTTTTACCACTTGGTTCATCCACACCATAACGAAGCGCCTGTAGTAATACTTTGGCATGATTCATCTTATGAGCTTGGACGTATCCATCAGGAGGCAGGAAACCCACATCAACTTTCTTAGACCCCATTGCCTCAACAATGGTGTTATAGTTCGTTGATACACTCACCTTAACTGGAATGTGAAGCTGCTTTTGTAGCAAGCCTTCCAGTGGTTTGGCCTTAGCTTCAATGGAACTAGCGTTTGAAGATGGTACAAACTGAACGGTCAAAGACTTTGGTGTATATGTAGATTTTGCGGCTGCAGAAGTCGTGTGACCAAACGTCAATAACGCAGCAGCTGCCAGTGCTCCAGTCAAGCCAACTAACACGCGTTTTAAATTACGATGCATTAGTGTGAATCCCCCTCATAAAGTTTGGTTGTTTAAGTACAAACGCAATTGTAAACGACATTTTCATGACAAATCAACAAAATTCACGAACTTCTCATACATAAATTTGTTTATAATACGGGTATTAATGCAAATTAAAAAAATAATATTTGTTTAATCGTTTTACTTGCCGTTTCTCCGAACTTTCTAAAAAAGCAAATTCAGTTTACATACCCGTGTAAGGAAATATTCTACGTGAGAGTTTGCTTAGAAAATGACCAAATTCGATAAAGCTTCGTCATTGTTCGAAAATTTTATGATGTCCTGCTGTATGATGTTAAGCGACGCCTAAGGGGGCTTTTCATATGAAAATGTGGCGAATCACATTGCTTATCCTGGTAACGGTAGCCTCAATCTGTCTAGGACCGCAGACGATATCTGCTTCTGCTGCAGCCCAGCAAAACGGCCAGTTCAACGGACTTACGTTGGATGTAGCACGCCGCTACTATCAACCGGCCAGCATTGAAAAATTCATTACTGAAGTGGCCGCAAACCATGGTCAGTTTTTGCAATTACACCTAAGCGACTCACAGTCGTTTGCAATTGAAAACAACACGGTTGGTCAAACATTGGCAAACGCTACGCAAACTAACGGCGAGTGGCGCAATAACACCACGCACCAGGCCTTTTACAGTAAGGACCAGATTGCATCACTCGTCACGTTTGCCAAACAAAAGCACGTCACTCTAATTCCTGAGATCGACACCCCGGCACACATCAATGGTCTCGTAAAGACGATGCGGGCAGCTCACCAAACACAGTTGATCACACAGCTTACGTACAACAATAAAGGCTATGGACGAGAATTTCGGTTAACCACTGCCAGCATAAAGTTCGTTGAGCAACTGGATAACGAGGTTGCTCAGTCATTTACTGGCCAGCAACAGATGCGCTTTCACCTTGGTGGCGACGAGTTTACCGACCGAACCACAGTTAATAAGCCTTATATCACCTATCTCAATGCGCTCGCCAAAAACATCCAATCTCAAGGTTTCATCGCTGAGGCTTGGAACGACGGGTTTATGAGCCGCGCACTCAATCAATACAACAAGCACATTCAGGTGACTTACTGGAACTGGACCGCTGACGAAAAGGGTGCCCCTGGCAAACAACGACAGAAGACCTGGGCAACCATGCCCGAACTGATTCGTCACGGTTACCGAGTTTTGAACTATAACGACTATTATTTATATTTCAATTTGTCCAAGAAAAACATCAAACAAAATAACGTGTCTTATATGACATCGGATATGAGGAAAAATTGGGATCCAACAATTTGGGATAATGATAACGACTCAAGTTTAAACAGCCTACACAATATTGTTGGCAGTAGTATCTCCATTTGGGCAGACAAAGGTACTCATGGCACCTTGAACGATGAACAAATATTCAAAGCTTCAAAAACATTTATCAAGCAATTTCTAACACTCGCTCGACAACCGATTTAATCAAAATCGTCAACAACATCTGGGGAATATTATGAATATTATCAGCTCATACGTAATTTTGTATCCAGTGATCGTCTCTATCATTTGGATCGTCAGCTCAATTTTCTTTTCAATTCAACAACGCACCGTTCCACTCATCGATACGCATGCCGGACAACCAGACGACTTGGTTTCTGTGCTGATTCCGGCCCACAACGAGGGCAAAACACTCGGTGGTGTGGTCAAATCTGTGATGGCTTTAAACTATCAACGCATCGAATTGATTCTCATCGACGACGGTAGTGATGATGATACGTTCGATGTCATGCAGAAACTGGCTCGTCAGTACTCAAAACGCTGCGAGATCAAGCTTGTACCAATCATGCCAAACCGCGGCAAGGCAAACGCACTTAACCAAGGGGCAAAACAAGCACATGGTAAATTTTTATTGTGCCTAGATGCCGACTGTTACGTAGATGCTGACGTCTTGAAACCGATGCTGGCCCGCTTCTATGACGATCCAACTACGGGAGCCGTTGCCGGTAAACCGATTGTTCGTAATCGGACGAGTCTATTAGGCCGTCTTGAACTGCTGGAATACATCGGTGTCATCGACATTATCAAACGTGGACAGGCCTTTATTACCGGTCACATCACAACAGTTTCCGGTGTTGTTGTCGCTTACCGCCGTGAGGCACTGGCGCAGGTTGGCTGGTGGAATCCACAGGCACTGACCGAGGATATCGACATCACGTGGCGTCTTTACCAGCACCAATGGCGGGTCACATATTGCCCTGAAGCGGTGGCATGGATCCTTGTGCCAGAACACATCAACGCGTTAATGCATCAACGGCAGCGATGGGCTCGTGGCGGGTTTGAAGTCTTATGGCGTAACAAAGGTATGTTGTTACGCGGACCGCTTAGCGCACAGTGGTTATTAATGGACATGATCCTTAGTGACACATGGGCACTCGCTTGTGCCTTCGTATTGTTGTTTTACGTGTTCACCATTGCCTTTACACAAACATTGATAATGGACGGTGTTGTGCTCTTTTTGTTGGTCCTTATCAGCATTATTCAATTTCTGATTGGGTTTGCAGATTCCAAGCAGTCCGATTTTATTAGCTGGCAGGATCTTTTATTACTACCGGTTTACATTATTTTCTATTGGTTTATCAATTTAGTTAGCTGCCTATCAGCGTTGGCCTCGTTCTTTTTGGACCCGCACCACGCTGGCACATGGCGAAGTCCAGATCGGGGGTTGTGATGGAACAACATAAAGACGCACGTTCATTGATCATTCGCAAACGGCCATCCCTGCTCGCACGATTGCGGCGTGTCTTGATTTTGTTTGTATTATGGATCATCACGGGTTTTATCATCTACATCAACGTTTGTTTCCTGCTGGGTGTCTACTCAGATGCGTTGGTCTCCGATTACCTAGTACTGAATTTGTCCTTACACTTGTATAAAACATTAGCTGTGCTAGTTATCATCGTGACGGCCGTCATCACGCTTTTCGGGACTCTGCACATCAATGCATTGAAACGGAGGGCCATTCATCGTGAGCAAAACAACGCGTAAGTGGGTTCTAGCCGGCGTGCTGCTTGTCGTTTTAGCAACACTGGCGGTCAGCGTCAAACGTAACATTGCGTTTGAATTAGGCAATAAACCAAGCGATGCCATCCCGATTCATGACGAACGAAAGCCCGCCGGAATCATGGTTTTCTGTTATCACCGGGTCTTGGATGATAATAAAGTCGTCCGACTCGACGAACGCTTATCTCCTAATAGTCAATTTCACGATTTTAACGTCAACCTCAGCGACTTCAAACGTCAAATGGCAACGTTAGCCCGCGATCATGTAAAGGTAATTTCAACCGCCCAGATGGTGCAATTAGTTGAATCACATCGCCGCATTCATGGCCGTTACGTGGTCCTTACGTTTGACGATATTGACCGTACAACGGTTGATAATGCCGCTCCAGTCATGATCAAACATCATTTCCCGTTTACTATTTCAGTGATCACTGGCAACACGGGTGAGTACCGAGCCGGCACAAAACTGGCCACATGGCCGCAAATTATGACAATGAAAAAGAAGGCCGGCGCTTTATTGACGTTTGGCGTGCATACGAACAACATGCACTACCTCAATCG
>DMZB01000133.1 GCA_003482405.1 Lactobacillus sp.
GATAACGACTGACCGCCAAATAATTCTGGCACCTGATAAACAATCAACCGGTCCACCATGCCGGCTTGTAGAAACGCGTTTTGAATTTGTGCGCCACCCTCAACCAGCACGGATTGAACGCCTTCTTTCGCCAACGTTTGAATGACTGTCTCGACTGACCAATTGTCACTGGTAAGCATTCTGTGTTTTGGTATCTCAGTCGTTGTTGTTCCTTGGCCGTCGACAAATTGCCACACTGGTGCGGCGTCCGTTTGAAATAATCGCGCTGTGTCTAGCACTCGATGACGTCGATCGAGCACCACTCGAATCGGTGGATACACAACTGATGTTTGACCACCAGTTGTGGATCGTCATCCAACACCGTTTGGCTCCCAACCAAGATTGCCTGTTGCGTGCCACGCAGGGCATCCACGTCAGCATTGGCCGTTGCATCGGTCAGATACGTGCGTTTGCCATCGTTCAATGACAATTTACCGTCCAAACTTTGGGCCACTTTCACGGTAATCAGTGGGCGTTGCCGCTCGTAGTAAAAATTGTAGGCACGATTTAATTGACGTGCCGCATGAGCCATCATCCCCACGTGCACTTGCACACCATGGTCCCGTAAATAAGCAATGCCTTTGCCGCCAACTATTGGGTTAGGGTCCTGTTGTGCCACAAAAACTTCTTTGACGCCCCACTTCACAATCTGATGCGCGCACGGCGGTGTTTTACCGTAGTGACTGCACGGTTCCAAAGTAACGTACATCGTTGAATCAATCACATCCTCGGGGTGTGCCACGTGCTGATACGCGTCAACTTCGGCATGGGCATGACCGAAACCAACGTGATGTCCCACCGCCAGCACGTGATCGTTTTTCACAATCACCGCACCAACCAGTGGATTACGATACGTTAAACCAGTCCCCAAACGTGCCGCAGCAATCGCTTGGGTCATGAAGTCTGACTGTATCATCTGACCACCCCGTTTCTAAATGTGTTGAAATAAAAAAATCCCCGTGAATTTTAAAAATTCACGGGGCGGTAACTTTGCCTGGGTAAACAAACCTGCTTAGCACAATTGGTGCCAACTAAACAAAGTTTGCGGTAATCACAAATCGGAGTTTATCACTTATTCAAACACCAACTCGTAAAAGTCTGCGCCTAAATAAGCGGAATGCCACTCACTGTGGTCACCATTTTCTTCTCCCATCCAGACTGTACTGTCGGTTGCAGAATTGCACTGCATCAACCGCTTGCGCGGGTCACGGACTTCAACGCTGTGCTTGAAACACAATGTTGTCACCGTCGGTCGGGAATTTCACCCTGCCCCGAAGAAATGATTTATTCAACTGGCATAAAGATATGAGTCTTTGTTTCGAATGTCAACACCCACTGTTGCACAAATTAATTGACGATCAGTGGGTAGTTATTTGCAGCAGCGCGGTTTTGGACACTAACGCGTTGCCGTAAAATAATTTTCCATTGCTCAACTGGTAACTTAGTGATGTCATTCAAATATAATTCCCGATGCCACCCTTCAGCGTCGTCAATTTCAAACGGACTATCCGCAATAAACCCAGACAATTGATCGATCAATGCAACTGTCACTTCACCGGTGTGAGCGACTTGCGCTTCTAATCCTTCTTCAAAACGTTCGTAGTTAATTTCTTCAACGCCAACAACGTCTTTCAAATCTCCTTTGGCTGATTCAAAGGCGCTGGCCGGCATGAAGTTTGGCTGCTTCATTCGCATTTGATAGCGTGCATGAGGCTTCGTGAAGTCGCCTTCCCAACTAACATCCAACGGATAATGTACGAAGTTTCGAAAACCACTAACTTCGATGCCATGACGATCTACCTGAGTCAAATAATCACCGAGTGCCAGCATTGCCGCTGCATTCTGTTTGAAGGCAGAACTTGTTTCATCACCCTCACCATCAACACGTAAATAGTTTCGCTCGCCCAAGCGAACCACGCTGCCGATTGCCACATTTAGCGCATATTCATCGGGTTCCATCGTCGCCCAATTAAATAAAAATGCCATGATTACATCCCTCCGTTTCTGAAGGTAATGTATCACATGGCATTTTTTTGAGTGTTGTTTGTATTTCGGATCTCTCAGTCAGCAAACAAACGATTAAAAGCTATTTAGTCCTCTGATGCACCAGTTGACGCATCAATATCGCCGGACTGACCGCCATCTGACGCTTCGGCTGAAGCGCCCGTGTCAGCATCGGCAGCGGTTGTCTCATCAGTGCTTTCCTCAGACTCAGAAGCGCCAGTTGATGCATCCGCTTCGTCACTGTCGCCAGTAGCCTGCTTCAAAAAGTAACTGAATGGCTTCAAAGCCTGTGCCTGATACTTTTCAACGAAGGCATCAACCTTGTCTTTAGGCTGGAAGCTTGGATCAATAAACATGTGTTGCGTGGTCAATGGCATCTCGTGAGTGAACTTCACATCGATAACAACCGGTGCGCTCGCCTGTTTGGCAGCGGCCATCGCTTCTTTGAATTCATCGAGTGTCTTAACGGTATAGGCTTCGGCACCCATCCCACGCGCAGTCATTGCCCAGTCAGTTGCTGGTAGATCAACACCGGAAAGTGGTTGGTTACTGTCGTCTTTTTGTTCAGCTTCAATGAATCCTAACGTCTCGTTACTAAAAATGATGTTCACGATGTTTAAGTGGTACTTAACCTGCGTCAAAATTTCTTCCATCAGCATGGCAAACGCACCATCACCACTCAGACTGTAAACGTCGCGGTGTGGGTAGTTAACTTTAGCAGCAATCGCAGCTGGTAGGCCATATCCCATTGAAGCGTACTGGCCGGAAGTCGTCCACTTTTGATCGCCATGAATGTCGACTAACCGTTCAAAGTTAATGTTGACGTTACCAACATCGACTGCGAAGACAGCCTTGTCACTAGCCGTTTTGTTTAAAACGTCAAAGACAGGTTCTGGACGAAGCGGTACTTCTTCATCATCTTTGAAACTATCTTGCCAGTCACGCCAGTTTTCTTTGTCAGCCAAAGCAGCCTTATAGAAAGCACTCGGTTCTTGTTCCTCACCCTTGGCAGCAATTGCAGCCAAGGTCTTTTTAGCGTCAGCCAATAATGGCACTTCAATCTTGTGTCGTTTGCCTAACTTTTCAGAATCAACATCGATCTGAATGACCTTAGCCTTTGGTGTGAACAACAATGACGCAAATGGTGAATCATTCCCGACCCAAAGAATAAGGTCAGTGGAGAAGCCAAGGTCAGCACCAGGTTTAGGTGCCACACGGCCAGTTGAGCCCATGTAAGCCGGGTAAGTTTCATCCAAAACACCCTTGCCTAAAACAGAAGATACTAATGGCAACTTGAATTTCTCGGAAACAGCCTTTAACTCATCAGCAGCACCAAATGCACCTTTCCCAAAGTAGATCATTGGTGCCTTAGCCTGTTCGATCAACTTAACGGCTTCGTCAACCTTTTCTGGATCTGGTTCTGGATATAGCGGTGCAACATGGTTGATTGCGTTAGTTTCGTACGTGTCATCAATCATGGTCCAGCCAAAGTCCTTAGGAATGGTCAAAACGGCAACACCATGATACTTATACGCGTGGCGAATGCCTTCGTCTACCAGTTGTGGCAAACCTTCTGCGTTCATCGCTGTCTTGTTCCAAACTGCAACGTCATTACAAGCTGGTTCTTCATCCATTGCTTGGAACATATCA
>DMZB01000176.1 GCA_003482405.1 Lactobacillus sp.
TAAAAGTACAACATGATCAACAAAAGACCGCCGACAAAACCAAAGTTTTCACCAATGACAGAAAAAATCATGTCTGATTCACGAACTGGCACGTAAACATGCGAAACGTTAAAACCAGTTCCAAACAGTCCACCGGAGCCGATAGCCTTCATACTCTGCCACAACTGATAGCCTTGATTAGACGTATCCGCCGATGGGTGCAACCAAGTATCGACACGTGCAAATTGATAGGCTTGAAAGCCTAAATGACCAAGTATTGTTCGACCCCATGTTGTAATCACCAACATCAGTGCAGTACCGCCGACGACAACAACAATTGAGAAAACGGGGGCAATAATTCGCCAGGTTACGCCTGAAACTAGGATCATGCCAGCAAAAATTGCGGCGAATACCAAGTTTGTCCCGAAGTCATTTTGCAATTTCATCAGGATAAAAATGGGCAACGTCCACAAGAACATCTTACCAATCAATAACCAATCCGTTTTCATCGTGTGCGTCGGATGATCGTTATTATGCATCGTGATTACCCGCGCCATCATCAATATATACGCGGGTTTCATCACTTCTGAAGGTTGAAAGGTTAATGGACCAATCGCAAACCAACTGCGGGCACCTGTCTGAACGTAGTAGGCCCGGCTATAAAACACTAACACCGCAACTAACAGAAAGATACCGACCCCGTATGCAAGTGGCGCTAACTTCCACAATTGTTCTGAGTCAAATTGCATCAAAACAACTACGGCCACTGTCCCAATCACATACCAAAGCACTTGTGTAAGCACTTGTTTTAAAACACTTACCGTTTTCGTATCATGTTTGGCGGCAACGTAAATGGATGCGATACCAATTAGTGCCAACATCAACACACAAAAAATAATGCCCCAATCGATACGTGAATCTAAATCTTTATCTTTGTTTTTACGGCTAACTGAAGTTCGTCCCTGTTGCACGTGTAGCCTCCTTTAACCATGTAAATTAAACTCAGCCAGGATGGCTTGAAGCGCATCTTCCTGACTGTTTGCAACAATTTTTTGACCACTGGCCGTCGTTGCAAGAAACTTTTTTTCGTTTGGCCGAATGTCACCAATGATTTGCTTATTGACCGAAACCTGTTCAATCGTTTCGCCATTAGCCTCAATTTCGTCAATGGCAACAGGCACTGTTTTATCTTTTTTTGACATGATGTTCTCCATGAAAGTATGCCGCAACTATCGGATCCATATCTTTGGGATCCGGATTGCGACGGAGTGTAAAGAAATCAGGGACCGGATCGTACCCACCACGGATAAATGGATTACACCGTAGGATACGTGCCACGCCCATAATGAAACCGAAAAAGGCGCCATGCTTTTTTAAAGCCACCAACATATAGTTAGAACAAGTTGGGTAGTAGCGACAACTAGGCGGGAATAACGGCGATATAAACCGCTGATAGCCACGAACCAATTGAGTCAATAACCATCGCATAATAGCCTCCTACTGCAATTGTGCGCCCTTCTTGCCGCTCATTCGTTCTAACAGTTCACCGGCACCCTTGGCCACATTGTCCAAAGGCTGTTCAGAAACCATGACTGGCACTTGTAACTCGCGGGAAATAAGTTGATCAATACCTTCAAGTAGTGAACCACCACCCGTTAAAATGATCCCTCTGTCAATAATGTCCGCGGCCAGCTCTGGTTGGATGCGTTCGAGCACGCCATGAGCCGCATCAATGATTTGTTGCAGCGTGTCATGTAAGGCAGCTTCAACTTCATTTGCATTGATTTCAACGGCATGTGGCATTCCATCAACAGCATCACGACCCCGAACTTCCATACTTTCGGGCTTATCCAAGTGGATGGCCGTACCAATTTTAATTTTGATGTTTTCAGCTGAATGTTCACCAATGGTCAAACCGTGTTCACGTTTAACATAGGCTGCAATATCCGCGTTCATTCGGTCACCGGCCATCCGTAACGACGTGCTGGCCACAATATCGCCCAATGACAGCACCGCAATGTCGGAGGTTCCACCACCGATATCAATAACCATGTTACCAGTTGCTTGGTAAACATCTAAGCCTGCACCAATCGCTGCAACTTTAGGTTCATATTCCAAATAAACCTTGGCACCGCCCGATTTCTCGGCAGCTTGAATAATCGCCTTGCGTTCAATTTCAGTGATGTTTGTCGGGGCACAGATCATAATGTTTGGACGTGACATGAAGCCCTTCACGTTTAGTTTATTAATGAAGTATGACAGCATTTCCTCTGTTACATCAAAATCGGAAATAACCCCGTCCTTTAATGGGCGAATGGCCCGAATATTGCTGGGCGTGCGACCAACCATTCGGTAAGCCTCCGAACCCACAGCTAAAACGCGCTCAGTTTTGGTATCTACGGCAACGACGGACGGTTCATCAAGAACAATGCCCTTCCCAACAACGTAAATCAACACATTGGCCGTGCCTAAATCGATTCCAATATCTTTGGCCATGTTGAACTCCTTTCAATTCGTACAATTTCAATGCACAATTATAGCATAATAACGCTACTCTCGTCAGCTGTTCAATAGTCAAATACCGCGTACAAACGGCATTTTGCCAACATCTTTAGTTTTTCATTAATTTCCTGCAAACAAAGTGTCGCAAAACCTGCGCGTTAGTTTCTTACTAACAGTCACCAACATGTGTGCAAACTTAAAAAAAGACATCAGCCACAAAATGACTGGTGTCCCTCAATTCAAAATTCAGGTTCATTAGCGCTTAAATCACCTTTAGGCTCTTTTTCGAAATAACGGCCTTGATGTCTGTATCCATATCAACACGTTCAATTTCAGCACCTAGGCTGGCGAGCTTCTCATGGAAATCACAGTAGCCACGGTCCAGGTACTTTAAGTTCGTCACAGTGGTATAGCCATTTGCAACTAATCCGGCCAGCACTAGAGCAGCTGCTGCCCGAAGATCGGTGGCGGCCACTTCAGCACCATTGAACTTTGTCGGGCCTTGTAAAGCAACCGTACGACCTTCAATTGTAAAGTGCGCATTCATACGACGCAGTTCGTTCAGATGATTGAACCGGTTTTCAAACACCGTTTCTGTCAATGTGCTAGTGCCGTTTGCCATTAACTGTAACACAGAAACTTGTGGTTGCATGTCGGTCGGAAAACCAGGATGCGGTGCAGTTTTGACATTGGCGGCTTCAAGTTTATCTGGGCCAATGATGCGTACACCACCTGGTTCCTCGCGAACTTCAACGCCCATTTCAAGTAATTTCGAAATCAACGGTTTGTTATGTTCAGGAATTGCATCGGCAATCAAAACATTCCCGTGTGTGATTGCGGCAGCAACCATAAATGTACCAGCTTCGATACGATCTTGAACCACACTGTGCTCGCAACCATGTAAAGCAGTCACACCTTCAATA
>DMZB01000143.1 GCA_003482405.1 Lactobacillus sp.
GAATGTATCTCCTTATCATTTTGCATAATCATATTTTACACTAAAAAATAAAAATGTTGTATTAATTACACCATTGAATTAAAATACGGTTTAAAATAACTCTATTGAGTAATTTTTTTAAACAATTACTCTATTGTGTTAAAAAAAGGAGCACATTATGGATCATTCAGACAGTAACGATGTCGATTTTAGCCGCATCAGAAGATTAATTAAAGACGAAAGTAACCAGTTTATTTTAGAAAACGCTAGAGCCTATAAAACCCGATCGATCAACATCGATAAGACTTTTTTAATACAATTACAAAATGAAGTAATCACAACCAAAATTAACGAACATTGGCAACGTTATGCACAAATGTTTAATTTGCTCACTTTTGCGGAACGCCGAATCATCTATTACAAATATTTATCACAAAAAACAGATGTTTACACAGAACTAAACGCCTATTATAGTCGTTCTCAATATTTTAGAGTTAAACGAACCGCTGAGTACGATTTAGCATATCTGCTTGATATGATAGTTGCTTGAAAATAATCTGGGAGTATCTTGGGAAAATAATGGTTTCTATCCGAGATAAATGTCGGACGTTTTGGATGGCACTTGATGATTCAATAAACTTGTAACAAAAAATATGAAGGAGGTATTGTCCCATGGATAATACAGATTACATGGTTACGAGTTTAAATAAGGTGCCAACGTTGACGCTGGTGGGTGATATTCAGGGAATGAGTCATGATGTGTACAAGTTACTGTCATTTAATTTGAACTTTATGGATGGTAGGGTGCTTCAAGGATTTGCAAAGTTAAAATGGCAAGGCGATGGGTCGCTACAATGGGTCAAGAAAAACTTCAAGCTCAAGACTTACGTCGATGATTCGTGTCAGACAAAGCTTAAGTTTAAACCGTTGGCGGACTGGGCAAGCAACAATGAATTCAATTTAAAAGCAAACTATATGGACCTGACGCACGCACGAAACATTACAAATGCCAAATTGTTTGCAAGGATGACAGCAACAAGATCTAATGTTGATGAAACTTTGTTGCACTCGATTAATTTTAGTCAGATTCAGGGTTTTCCTATTCACTTGTTGGTAAATGGAAAATCACAAGGGCTTTACACATTGAATACTGGAAAAAATAGTATCTTGTTCAATATGGATAAAAGTTCTTTGACACAAGCGAGTGTGGAAGCAGCCCAGTATAATGACACAACAAGATTTATAACTGCCAATCCAAAATTTGATGGGACCGATTTTACTGTTGAATTTCCTGACATAATGACTGATTCAATCAAGAACAGTTTCATTAATTTGATGAACTTTGTAAATGTTTCTAATCCATCAGCTTTTCGAGCTGATCAAGATCAATATTTGGACGTTAATTCTGTCATCGATTTCGGTCTCTTTTCAAACGTTATTGAAGACACGGATATGAACGTCAAAAATGCCATGTATGTAACCTATGATGGGAAAAAATGGATGATGGTTCCATACGATCTTGATACTAGTTGGGCATTACAGTGGGACGGAAAATCATTGCAAAATGTCGATCAGGATTTGTTTAACTTTCAAGGCAATCAGTTATTGCAAAAAACATTTGAGTCCAATCAAGATTTAGTTTATCGGCGCTATCACGATTTGCGAACAGGTATTTTGCGAGCAGACAATATTATTAATGCTTTTAAAAATTTCATGAAGCATGTCGGCGAGACTCAGTACGAAAACGATTTGGACATTTGGCCGAGCTTACCCAGTCAATCGTTAACTGGAATGGCTCAATTACAGTACGCAATTTACAAGCGTTTGGAGGTCGTTGACCAACAAATTGAAAAGCATTTTGGGGGTGGCCGATCATTTATTACGCCTAATTATGTTAAAAATTCAGATGCAAAATTTGACTTAACAGATTGGAAAACTGTCGGAACTTTTTACCGAACTAGTTTTTCAACGTCAATTAACAACGGAAGCATGGGAATTGGATGTTGGACCACTGGCTTAAAGGAAAATACTTGGTCACATATCGAAAGTAAGCAAATTTTAATTCAAGGGCCGAATGATTGTCCTGTTGTTTCCTTTGGTGGAAAAATATTGGTTTCTAGCGGGGTGTCTCTGACTGATGAAGACTTCATCGGCATTTCGATCAGATTTAGAGACAGCAATCAAAAAGAAATCTCAAATGTCACTGTTGCAGCTGACAAAACGTTGATTGATTTTCCACAAATGTTAAAAGCGGAGAACATTAAGACCCCTCAAGGAACGAGCTGGATTCAATTCGAATTTAATTTTAGCCGTAATGGACACGCAATTCTGACACAGCCACAATTGAACTTTACGCCAACGCTTGGCCAATACAGTAGTTGTGATTAGTCAAAAAAACAACCACATCAAAGTGGTTGTTTTTTATTCTGCAATTGATTTTTCAGTTGTTGGTTTAGTTGTGCGAACGCTGACCAGAGTATAGGTGGCGTTATCGGCTTCATCGTACAATGAAACCGGTTGCTGCTCGTTTGCATGAATTCTTAAATGATAACCAAAACGATCGAGGTAGACCAATTCCTGTGCGGTGATACTTTCGACGGTGGCATTTTCCTTCCGACCATCAATGTGCAACGTTAAATCTGGATTGATTTGAATTTTGTGGATGTGATGATCATTGTGATCGGAGTATTTCCAAGTCCCTGAAAATAACATTGGTAATGACGACTGATTATCTGAACGCTTCTTGCCTGAACGCGTGAATGTGCTCGATAACCCGGCGGCTAATGACACGCCGAACAATAAAATATTCCGCTTAAACGACACAAAAACATCCTCGCTTTCTCTCTTTTGCCAGTTAACTTACAAATATAAATATAGCACGATTTGATTATCTTTCCTTATCCAAACCATTGACGTAACCGAATTAAAATATTCCTGCAACCAATCTGACTTGATTACTGAAAGTTGGGCATAAAATTGGTAAACTAGATGTATTAACAGGTCATCGTCACCGTGAGTTAAGATGCCTGATAACGCATAAAAATTCATTTCGACGGAGGTTCTATAGCATGTTAAAACTAGGGATCATTGGCACGAACTGGATTACGCAGCAATTTGTTGAGGCCGCTGCGGCCAGCAAAGAGTACGAACTGACAAGTGTATATTCACGGCATGAGGACAGTGGACAGGCGTTTGCCGACAAAAATGGCGGTCATGTCTATACAGATTTAAATCAATTCTTCAGTACCGCTGACTTTGAGGTCGTTTACATTGCGTCGCCAAACAGCCTGCATTTTGCCCAAATATTGCTGGCTATTGAGGCTGGCAAACAAATTATTGTGGAGAAACCAACCGTCTCCAATCCAGAGGAGTTTGCCCAGGTTAAACAAGCATTAGCTAAGCATCCGGAAGTGCATTTGTTTGAAGCCGCACGTCACATTCACGAGCATAATTTCAGGGCCATTCGTAAACAGTTGACGGCCATGGAAACGATTAGTGGCGCGACCTTAACTTATATGAAGTATTCTTCACGTTATGATGATGTTTTGGCTGGCAAAGACCCCAATGTCTTCACGACAACGTTTAGCGGCGGGGCATTGCAGGATTTAGGTGTTTATGTCGTTTACGATGCAGTCACATGGTTTGGTAAGCCAAATCGTGTGCACTATTATGCCACACCACTGAGAACCGGCGCTGACGGCAAGGGAGTCGCCGTATTGGGCTACGATGGCTTTGATGTGACGCTTAACATCGGTAAAACAACGAACTCTTATTTGCCTTCCGAAATTTATGGTGTTAAAGACACGATTGTAATGGATAACGCTGCTGAACTGAAATCCGTAGTGTATCATGCGGCAGATGGCTCAACTAAACGTATTTCCGAAGAACCTGACGACAATCCGATGATTGCCGAGGCGAAGGATTTTGCCGTAGTTATAAACGACCCTAAGAATCCTGACAATGTGCGTCATTATCAAACGTGGTTACATTTGAGTGAGATCGTTAACAGTGTGTTGTACGATCTGCGGCGTAAGGCAAGTATTGTCTTTCCTGCCGATAATAAATAGAAACGAGTCTATTAGATGAACAAAGAATTTGAAGCACATTTTAGTGAGCTTGGTTACACTAAACCAACCGCGATTCAGACGGGCGCGGAAGGACCATTAACGGCCGGAGAAAATGTGGTTGGTTTGGCACCCACTGGGTCTGGCAAAACTGTTGCGTTTGCACTTCCGTTGCTGGCTAAGTTGTTGCCAGGGGATGGCACACAATTGCTCATTTTGGCACCAAGCCAAGAGCTTGCTCAACAAACAACGCGTGTAATGCGGGATTGGGCGCAAATTGTGGGGGTCAACGTTGCTGCTTTAACGGGTGGAGCCAATGTCAAACGTCAGATTGAACGTTTGAAGAAAAATCCAGAAGTTGTCGTTGGCACACCTGGTCGAGTACTGAACTTGCTGGAAGACAAACGTCTAAAAGCACACTTGCTTTCCAGCGTGGTGATTGATGAAGCAGATGAATTGTTGGCTGGCGAAACCCGTACTGATGTTGAAAATATCATTCGTGAGGCACCTGGTGATGTCCAACTCAGTTTCTTCTCAGCGACTAAATCAGAAGCACTAGATCAGTTGACCAGTGAATTCGGCATTGACGTGACGACCGTTGACGTGCGCGATATCGATGAAACGCAGGGACCTGTCAAACATGGCCTCATGACATTACCAGCCAATCAGCGCGCGATGATGTTGAGACGCTTTTCGCACATCCCTGGGTTTCAAGCCTTGGTGTTTTTTAATCAGCTGGGTGAACTTGAGCGTGCGGCTGCGTCAATGCGTCATGAACACGTGGCGGCTGTGTCATTGGCTGGCAAACAACGACAGGTGCAGCGCGCGGATGCCATGCGGGATTTTCGTAATGGAAAGGTGACATTTTTGCTCACCACCGATGTAGCGGCGCGAGGTTTAGATATTCCTAATTTGCCGGCGGTTATTAATTTCGATTTACCGAGTTCATTGGTAACTTATACACACCGCGTTGGGCGCACAGGACGAATGGGCGCCACGGGATTAGTCGTTAACTTCGGGAATGATCATGATCTGCGAAATTTAAAGCAAACATTGCGTGGTAGTGGATACAAATTACAACCGTTGTACTTTGCACACAACGCCTTTGTTGACGAGCGTCCTGAGCGTTCGGAAAAACCTGGCGGTACGGTAAAAATGGTTTCTCAATCAGATAAGTACTCAGATAAACACAAACAGATGAGTGATCAGAGGTCGTCAACAGACAAGCAGTCATCGGTGACTGAAAAGATTTCATCTCAAACAACAAGTCATGTATCACCCGAACATTCAGGTGACAAGCTTAGGCGGAAGAACGAATCAGTTAAGACACAGAGTACAACAAAAAAGCCGCATACACATAAAAAGCATTCCAAAAATAAAGGGATGCGGCACAAACGTCAAATGCAGGAACAGGAAAGGAATTAGTTTAATGCCATTAGTACGAATTGATTTACAGCGTGGACGTAGTAAGGCGGATTTAAAAGCCATCTTAGATGCTGAACACAAAATTTTAGTGCAGGACTTCGGCGTTCCGGTGCGTGACCGTTATCAAATTGTGACTCAACACGATCCAGAAGAAATGGTTATTGAGGATACTGGTTTTGGGATTGAACGCACAGACAAGTTTGTTATGATTCAAGTGACAATGCGTGGTGGACGTACGGAAAGTCAAAAACAAACTTTTTATCGCGATCTTGTCAAAGAACTCCAGACCAACGCGGGTGTTGAACCCAACGACGTGATGGTCGTGATCTCTGAAAACGGTAGTCCAGATTGGTCCTTTGGAAATGGCGACGCACAATTTCTAAAGTAGTGTATACTAAATGAACGGTTCATAAATCCAGTGAACCGTTTAGTTTGTCCCTATAGTTTAACTGGATAAAACCGCCGCCTCCTAAGCGGCTGCTCCCAGTTCGAGTCTGGGTGGGGACATCAACTCACATTATTGGAGTAATGCAGATATGGCAGAAAACGAAAGTATCGTTAATTATTTGGTAGATGCAATTAATCGTAATGGCAAGCCCAAGAAAGTGCTGAAAAATGATAAGGCGCGCTCAATTAGCTATGTTGCTAAAATGGGAGAACCCAACTTTGATAGCAAACAGTTAGTCAGTTTAATGCTAAAGGGGATGCAAGATGGCATCATCGACTTTGTCCGTTCCGAACCGCGTATCGAGTGGAATGAAACGGATTTTCCAGTACTAAACATGACTAGTGAAAATGCAAAAAAAGCTTTTGAAAAATTGGTTTAGTAGGCGTATAAAAAAGGGATCCACGCAAAACGGCAGACGACGTTTTGTGTGGATTCCTTTTTAGGATTTAATCCGTGTAAGCCCAGTGATTGATGGGGCCAAATTTATGCCCAACCTTAATTTGATTTGCGATGGATGTATTCACATATTGTTTTGCAATTGTAATGGCCGCTTTAACGGACTTACCTTTCGCTAACTCGGCTGTAATGCAGGCCGATAGGGAGTCACCGGTACCGTTAACGCGATCTGTGTGAACGTAAGGGGCGCTAAGCCAGAAATGATCGCCACCTTCTAATAGAACCAAATCGCGAACTTCAGTCTGGGATTCATCACTGTGTTTACCCTTGATCATGACATTCTTTGCACCCATTGCGTGCAGTTTATGAGCTGCTGTGACCATGTCATCATCAGATTCGATGACCATATTTGCCAATTTTTGTGCTTCATAGAAATTTGGCGTAATGACCGTCGCCAGCGGAACTAACTTTTCACGTAAGGTTTCAAATGCGGCTGTTTCTAATAGCATAGCACCGTGTTTGGTCACAATCACAGGATCAACAACCAGAGGTCCAAAGTCCACGCGTTGGTAGTTTGCGACGACGTTTTCTATCAATGTAGCATCTGCTAGCATACCTGTTTTTGCTGCGCGGATATTGAAGTCTGCTGCTAAAGAGGTGAACTGCTGATCGATAAACTCTGTCGGCATTGACGTTGACGCCTGAATACCATAGGAATTACCGGCCACACATGCGGTGACAATGGACATGCCATAGACATGCCGCGTAAAGAAGGTGTTTAAATCTGCTTGTAAACCTGCGCTACCGTCTGAATCGGAGCCAGCGATGGTGACGACTTGAGGGAACTCATTTGCCATGACGAAACGACCTCACTTTTTTTAATGTTGGTGATAGCGTAGCACAAACGAATTAGCAAACGATACTATTTAGTCGGATTTGTTGAATTGGTTTGTTA
>DMZB01000341.1 GCA_003482405.1 Lactobacillus sp.
GAAGCCTGTGCATAACCCGAAGTTGTCAACCCACAAGCAAAGTACGCTTGCACGTCGCCACCTTTACGTTATTGCTCGGCCCTTCCCGAGCTTCGGCATCACTCTATCCTCTATCATACAAAAAAAACGACGTCGCACCAATTAGATTGGCCTACATCGCTTATTTCTGCATCAATTCTACAAATTAACACTCAATTTTTGTTTTTCTCACTCACATTGCAGTAACACGACCATTATCGCTAATCGCTGCTTACAGTCTTACCGTTATCGACATAAGTGATTTCAACGTTATATCAGCAAGAGTTGCATTGACAATTTAGGTTTAGTCTTCACCAATGATGCGCACTTCCGTTTCGAGGTGAACCCCAAACTTGGCTAGCACGGTCGCCTGCACATGTGCAATGACGGCTAAATAATCAGTAGCAGTTGCACTACCAATGTTGACAATAAAGCCAGCATGTTTGGTCGAAACCTGTGCTCCACCGGACGTATAACCCCGCAATTCACTGTCCGTGATTAATTTACCCGCGTAATAGCCTTCGGGGCGTTTGAACACGGAACCACACGATGGCAACTCGAGTGGTTGCTTGGCTGCCCGCCGTGCATTCAAATCATCCATCCGTGCACGAATATCTTCAGCAATTCCAGGTGTTAGCGTAAAACTGGCACCAAGCACTATATCGCCGGTCGTTTGCACTAAACTATGCCGATAACCGAACTCCATATCCGAAGCTTGATACGTCACGAATTCGCCTGAGCGTGTCAACACATCGACTGAACTGACAATATCTTTGACTTCGCCACCATAGGCACCGGCGTTCATGAAAACGGCACCGCCGACACTTCCAGGAATGCCCGCCGCAAATTCAAAGCCTGTCAGTTGATGCTGATATGCTACTTCTGTGGTTTCAATCAGTGCTGCCCCAGCATCTGCCGTGACCGTATTGCCAGAAACCGAGATTGCCTTCATCTCCGTCAAAATCAACACTAGCCCACGAATACCACCGTCACGAACAATCAAATTGCTGGCATTGCCAATCACTGTGAGTGGTAATTCATGGATTCTGGCAAAATCAACAAACTTTGCAACTTCACTTCTCGTTTTGGGAAATGCCAACCAGTCCGCTGGTCCGCCGGTTTTTGTATTTGTATAATTGCCCAATGGTTCGTTTTGCATGACGTTACTTGATGTGAAGACTGTCTTTAAATCCACCTGTTGCATGTTGTCACCCATTACTTCCTCAATTAGTTATTTTCGCTTTCACTTACGCGGTTCAGTAAAACCTGGCGATAAGTCCCCCTATAAACCTCGTATTATTTTACCACGATTTATAAAATTAGCCGTCTTCCTTATTAAAGACTTCATCTTTTTAGCTGTGGTAAAATCGAGTCATTAAGTAAAACGTTGGAGGCTACGCACATGAAATTTGTATCATGGAATGTCAATGGATTACGGGCAGTGTTAAAAAAGGGCTTCGAACAAACAGCCACAACATTTGACGCAGATGCCATTTGTATCCAGGAAACCAAGATGCATGAGGGTCAGGCAACGGTCAACCTGCCTGGTTATCATCAGTATTGGAATTACGCTGACCGGCCAGGCTATTCGGGAACGGCTATTTTCACCAAACATGAACCATTAAATGTCACATATGGCATCGGTGTAGACGAATATGACCACGAAGGACGCGTCATTACGTTAGAATATCAAACGTACTTTCTGTTAACGAGTTACACGCCCAATTCAGGTCAAGAACTGAAGCGATTGGAGTACAGAGACGGCTGGGACAAAGCCTTTTCCGATTACGTCAACACCCTCGCAGCAAAGAAACCCGTTATCTTCTGCGGTGACCTAAACGTTGCCCATGAAGAAATCGATTTGAAGAATCCCAAAACAAATCGTCAGCATGCCGGCTTTACAGATACAGAACGTCATAACTTTACCGGTCTTTTGGAAACCGGCTTCACCGACAGCTTCCGTCATTTCTATCCTGACCTCACGGGCCAATATTCATGGTGGAGTTACCGCTTTAATGCGCGTAAAAATAATGCTGGGTGGCGCATCGATTACTTTGTCGTTTCGACACCACTGATGAACAAGGTGACTGACGCTAAAATCTTAAACGACGTCATGGGATCAGATCATTGTCCTGTTGCACTTGAAACGGTTGACATGGCGTAGTTTTCACTTAACCACGACAAACATGACAGACTGACATATCACTTTACATTTCTGCGAACCGGTCTTAAACTGACAGCACGTTAATATGACAGAATTTTTACTAAGGGAGGCACGACAAACGTGAATTTTGTGGCCATGGACTTTGAAACGGCGAGTGCTCAACGTCACAGTGCGTGCTCACTCGCACTTACCATCGTTCGACAGAATAAGGTTGTCGACGAATTCTACACTTTGATTAAACCAGATACCGAATTCTCGTGGCGTAACACACAGATCCATGGTATTCATGCCAGCGATGTTGTTCATGCCCCGACCTTCCCTGAAATCTGGCCGCACATTAATCAGTTTTACACGAATAACCAGTTGGTGGTCGCCCACAATGCCCCGTTTGATAATGGTGTATTAAAAAGCACTCTAAATCACTACGGTTTGGCCCCCGTTCACTATTTAACGCTAGATACGGTTAAAACCAGCCGACGCTTTTTCCCAGAGTTTCCAAATCACAAACTCAATACCGTGAGTGAACGGCTTCATGTCAACTTGGAACACCACCACAATGCGTTAGATGACAGTCTGGCTTGTGCAAACATTTTGATTTATCAAGATCAACAGTTTGGTGCGGCGGCAATAAAGCCGTTTGTAAAATTACAATAGTACGAGTTGTTCACGAACCCAGCAAAACAGTAAAGTGACCCAGAACAAGCGATTATCGCTGTTTTGGGTCACTTTTTTGGTTAACATGAAAATTTTCTATTCAATCCTGATTTGCATGTCGGACTGTTAGCGTCATTTCTTGTGCGGGCACATCTTCACCAGCTGCATTTACAACCGAATCGGAATGAGTCACCTTAAAGCCTAAATTTCGATATAAACGTTTGGCGTAAGTATTTTCAAGTTGCAC
The DNA here is from genome assembly GCA_003482405.1 of Lactobacillus sp. Classification (GTDB taxonomy): domain Bacteria; phylum Bacillota; class Bacilli; order Lactobacillales; family Lactobacillaceae; genus Furfurilactobacillus. Next base: position 3,084 of record DMZB01000341.1, read on the forward strand.
GGTCAGCACAATATGCGTTAAAGAACTGGCCGTCTTCGCCCAGTACAACATTTCCTCCATCAGTGCGGACCCGAGGCCTTCATTCCAATAAGCCTTTAAAATTGCCACACCGATTTCACCGACATCCGCATCTTTCGCAATAATACTAGCTACACCAATTAGCTGACCACCATAGTCTGCCACCATCAAATGATTTTGTGGTGAAGCAATCATTACCTCTAGCTGGGCTTCTTCTTCGTCTACGGAAAGGTGAGCCAACTTTGGATCAGCTGTAAAAGTCGTTGATTCCTGTTTTAATGCCTTTAGTAACACCAATAGATTTGCCGCGTCAGCAACTGTAACGGGGCGAATATCGACGGTCGCTTCACTCATTGCGTTGAGCCTCCAATTTTTCCACGAGTTTCTGATAATGTGCACCTTGCGGGTCAAACGTCAGCGTCCGTTGATCAATGTTGGCTTCGTTGCGTTTGAGATGAATCGTTAGTCGCTGCTCAGGCAATTCACCTTCGACAAATTGCGACCACTCCACGACACTTACACCTTGTCCATTAAAGTATTCATCTAACCCGAGTTCATCGCCCCCACCATTTTCCAATCTGTAAACGTCCATATGGTACAGCGGTAAACGCCCTTCCTTGTACTCACGAATGATGGTAAACGTCGGGCTTTTGACATATCGCTTAATTCCTAGACCAGCTGCTAATCCCTTCGTCAAGGTCGTTTTACCGGCCCCCAGATCGCCGTCGAGTAAAATAACATCCCCCGCTGACACCAGCTTAGCCAGCTGACGGCCAATGTTCTGTGTGGCTTCGTCTGTTGTCGTCATTATTGAAAACATGGTTTACCTCACTTCTCAAACATAATCGGAAAATTGCCTTTTTGAACAAAAATCGCCATTCCAAACATAGCGGAATCGCGATTTAGTGGTTATTTTAAAAACTATTTAACAGATTGTGCCGCAGTAATAATCGCAACCTTATAAACGTCTTCTTCATCACAGCCACGAGATAAATCAGATACAGGTTTGTTCAAACCTTGCAAGATTGGTCCAATGGCTTCAAAACCGCCGAAACGCTGGGCAATCTTGTAACCAATGTTCCCTGATTGCAATTCTGGGAATACAAAAACGTTCGCATGACCCGCGACTTTTGAACCTGGCGCCTTAGCTGCACCGACCGTTGGTACAAACGCAGCATCAAACTGAAGTTCACCATCAAGCGCTAAATCAGGTGCTTGTTCATTGGCTAATTTGGTCGCTTCCTGAACTTTTGTCACCATGTCACCCTTTGCCGAACCCTTCGTTGAAAAGCTTAGCATGGCAACCTTAGGATCAATGTCAAACACTTTGGCTGTTTGGGCAGATTCGATGGCCACTTCTGCCATTCCTGGAGCATCCAGTTCAATGTTAATCGCACAGTCTGCAAAGACATAACGCTCGTCACCCTTTTGCATGACAAACGCACCTGAGATCCGTTTAACACCGGGCTTTGTCTTGATAATCTGTAATGCTGGCCGAACCGTATCGCCAGTTGGGTGAACCGCTCCGGAGACCATGCCGTCAGCTTGATCCATGTAAACCAACATAGTACCGAAGTAATTGACATCTTTTAGCCAACCAGCTAACTGTTCACGTGTGTTCTTGCCGGCCCGTCGTTCTTCAAGGGCATCTAACATATCCTTTTTCTTATCTTCTGGATATGTTTCTGGGTCGATCAACAAAAGTTCGCTGGCATCAAGATTGTTTTCCGAAGCAGTCTTTTCCACATCGGCTTCGTGTCCAAGCACGATTGGCTTTACCAACCCATCCTTCGCCAAGCGAATTGCAGCACCTAAAATACGTGGGTCCTGACCTTCAGGGAAGACAATGGTTTTGTCCTGACCACCAATTTTATCTTTTAAACTATCAAATAAATCCATCTGTGATTCCTCCAATAATTTAGTTTTATTAACCATTATTTAAATCCGTCATCGAAACTGAGGTTGGCAACTGCCAGTTAATGGGCGTTTCACCAATCGCGACAAGCGCTTCATTCGTTTTCGAAAACGGTTTGGATCCAAAGAAACCGCGGTACGCAGACAGAGGACTGGGATGAGCAGACTGCAAAACAATATTGGTCTGCGTATCAATCAATTTAATTTTGTCACGAGCCGCACGTCCCCACAGAATGAAGACAACCGGCGTGTCACGTTCCGATAGCCGTTTGATCGCAGTATCGGTTAATCGCTCCCAACCCTTGCCAGCGTGAGAAAAAGCCCGCCCGTCACGCACCGTCAGCAC
>DMZB01000045.1 GCA_003482405.1 Lactobacillus sp.
CAGGTAAATAGGAATAAAATGTTTAAAACGCCGTTCTTATGCGGCGTTTTTTTAAATCCGGGTGCGAAAGCCGGGCTAAGTATGGTAAACTTTTAGTTAATTGGTGTCGGGGTGGAAACACGCTTAAACGCCATGTAACCACAATAAAATGAAACTTAAAATGGACACAAATTTCATGAAACAAAAAATGTAATGGGAGGTTCCGGTAGGATGGATAATGCGGAAATTTTCGTTGGGCTAGACATTGGAACCACCGCAATTAAAGTCATTGTTGCAGAAAACAATCATGGTGAGATGAACGTCATCGGCGCTGGTACACAACCCTCACACGGATTGAGCCGCGGCGTAATTGTGGATATTGATCAAGCGGCTGGTGCGATTCACGCAGCAATTGAGCAGGCTGAACAAAAGGCGAATGTTCATATTGACTCCGTGATTTTAGGAATTCCGGCAAATCAACTGAAAATCGAGCCAACAAACGGCATGGTTGCGGTTTCTGAAGGCAATCAGGCGCGTGAAATCACGGACCGTGATGTTCAAAATGTCACGAATGCGGCATTACTACAAAGTTTGCCACCTGAACGAGAAATCATTTCGATTACCGCTGACGAGTTTGTCGTGGATGGTTTTGACGACATTCAGGATCCACGCGGCATGATGGGTGTTCGTCTGGAAATGCACGGGACCATGTATACGGGTCCTAAGACAATCGTGCATAACGCCAAAAAGGCTGTTGAACAAGCCGGGCTGCACGTTGCTGACATTACGGTGACACCAGTTGCACTTGGTCAGACGGTTTTAAACGACGGTGAGCAGGATTTTGGCACTGTGATCATTGATCTGGGCGGCGGTCAAACGACTGCAGCGGTTATCCATGATCATAAGTTAAAGTACACCACCGTTGATCAAGAAGGCGGCAATTATATTACAAAGGACATTTCTGTTGTTCTAAATACGTCAATTGCCGATGCTGAACAGATCAAACGCGATTACGGCTTTGCCAATGCTGACGATGCCAGTGAAAAGAACGAGTTTCCAGTCACTGTGGTTGGTCAAAACAAACCGGTGCAGGTGACTGAAAAGTATCTTGCAGAAATTATCGAAGCGCGTTTGCAACAAATTTTTGAAACAATTCGTGCTTCCCTAGATGAGGTTTCAGCGCTGGAGCTTCCCGGTGGTGTTGTGTTAACGGGTGGTGTTGCTGCACTGCCAGGCATTGTTGAGTTAGCCGAGGATGTATTGGGTGCTAATGTTCGCATTTACGTACCTGAACAAATGGGACTGCGGCATCCGCAAAACGCAACGGCACTGTCGTTAATTACGTACAGTGGTCGACAAACAGAGACACGCCGTCTTGTGAAGGACGCTTTGATGGGTGAGTTTGTTGCTCAAACCGGTCAGCAACCAGTCGATGAATCGCGTGCACAGCGTCAACGCGTTGCTGAGGAGGCCAGTCAGGAAACAGCTGATAAGTCGAAGCCGGCTAAAGAAAAGAAATCGCGCACGAATCGTGTCGGTGACTTTATTCGCAACTTCTTTGATTAAGTATTTGGAGGAACCATAACATGGAAAACGCAATGGACCAGAGCCAGCCAATTGGCGCAAAAATTAAGGTCATCGGTGTCGGTGGTGGTGGTAGTAATGCCGTTAACCGAATGATCGACGAGGAAGTCGCGGGGGTTGACTTTATTGTCGCCAACACTGACTTACAGGCGTTAAATGCAAGTAACGCCGCAACAAAGATTCAACTTGGACCAAAACTGACTCGTGGGTTAGGTGCTGGTTCAAATCCTGAAGTTGGTCAAAAGGCCGCCGAAGAAAGCGAAGATGCGTTGGCCGAGGCTTTGGCAGGCGCTGACATGATCTTTGTTACGGCCGGCATGGGTGGTGGTACCGGTAACGGTGCTGCACCTGTTGTTGCCAGAATTGCCAAGGAACAGGGTGCATTAACGGTTGGGGTCGTTACCCGTCCGTTTACGTTTGAAGGCCCTCGTCGTGGTCGTTTTGCGGCTGAAGGAATTGCCAATCTTAAAGACAACGTTGACACGCTGATTATTATTGCCAACAACCGTTTGTTGGAAATGGTCGATAAAAAGACGCCAATGATGGATGCCTTTAAAGAGGCTGACAATGTGTTACGTCAAGGTGTGCAGGGGATTTCAGACTTAATTACTTCACCTGGTTACGTGAACTTGGACTTTGCTGATGTGAAGACTGTCATGCAGGATCAAGGGACCGCATTAATGGGCATTGGTTCTGCCTCTGGTGAAAACCGGACAGCAGATGCGACTAAGGCAGCCATTTCTTCACCACTGCTGGAAGTTGCCATTGATGGTGCCCAACAAGTGTTGCTTAACATTACGGGTGGCCCAGACTTGTCATTGTTTGAGGCACAAACAGCTTCTGACATTGTTGCTCAAGCGGCCACGACGGATGTCAACATTATCTTTGGGACGTCAATTGACGAAAACTTGGGTGATGAAGTGCGGGTGACAGTTATTGCAACAGGAATTGACCACAAGAAGGCCGGTAACCGTGATCCTAAGGGTGCACGTCAAACGCCATTTGACGACACACCTAATAGTGCCACTAGTGCAACACCAACGAGTGCAACGCCGGCTGGTAACAACGATCCATTCAGTAATTGGGATATTCGCCAACATCCAACAACGAACAATCGTCCGGTTAGCGAAGCAGCTAATTCTGATGAGTTTGCTGGCGTTGAAAAGCCTGACTTTGATGTCTTTAATGCATCTGCGGCCAGCTCTGAAAGCAGTCAGGAAGATGACCAAGGAGACGCGGATGGTTTGGATTTACCGCCATTTTTACGTCGCCGTCGTAACCGCAATAAGGACTAAAGCCTGTTATTTAGGTAAAGTTCAAGTCAAAACACTTGCGGTTTGCTAAAAAAATCGTTAATTTAATGTTAACTTCAGGTCACTCATGCGTTGAGTGGCTTTATTGTTAGAGGGGATGGCCATGGCATTTAGTTTTAGCAATTTCTTTGGTACTGATGAGTTGGACAATCAACGTGCACCACAACAAACGGCTGATAAAACCGTTAGTTCAACGTCAACGACAAATGGCAGACGACCAGCAAAGGTTGTCGATATGAGTGGCCGAAGCACTTCAACCAACCACATTGCGTTGTTTGAACCCCGCATTTACTCTGACGTCAAAGAAATTGCACAGCAGTTACTAGAAAATCAGGCAGTAATCATTAATTTTGATAAGATTGATGACCAGTCCAGCAAGCGAATCGTTGATTTCTTGACGGGTACTGTATTTGCCATTAGCGGCGAAATTAAGCGTGTCGGGGATACGATTTTCCTGTGCACACCGAATAATTTCGAAGTTTCCGGTGATCTCAGCTCACGTTTCGATCAGGATTCGGAAGCCTTTAAATAGTCGCTTGCGGACGTTTGCCACGAATGGAGTAAACATTAGTGATTAGTTTGATATTTACAGTCCTCAACTGGGGCTTTGAGTTGTATACGTTCGCGATCATTATTTATGTGCTGCTATCTTGGTTTCCAGGAGCCTATGGCACAGCGTTCGGTCGTTTCTTAACCCGGATATGTGAACCTTATCTACGACTTTTTGACTTTATTCCGCCAATTTTTGGTCTCAGTTTTGCACCGGTAGTGGCCTTAATTGTGCTTGGATTGGTGCAGTACGGACTGTTTGGTGTATTATCGACCTTAACCGGTTTGTAGGAGTAAGCAGATGGACGTTCAGGAAAACATTAATCAACATTTCCGTCCCGAAGAGGCGCCCTTCATCACAGAGGCTGAAACGTGGATTGCAACTGCAGTGAGTCAATACCGACCGTATCTTAGCGGCTTTTTGAACCCACGGCAGATCTACATTTTGCAAACATTGGTGAATGGTCAGGATGGCGTACGCGTTCACTTTAACGGGGGTTATGCGTCAGCTGAACAACAACGAGCGCTGATCTTTCCTGATTATTATGTGCCGCAAACAAGCGACTTTGAGTTACAATTATTTGAAATCGTTTATCCAACCAAGTTTGCCGAGTTACACCATTCCCAAATTTTGGGTACGTTAGCTAACTTGGGTATCGATCCGACGATTTTTGGTGATATTTTGTCAGATAATGGTATTTGGCAAGTGTTTGTTTCCGCAAACATGGCTGCATTTTTTAAAACGCAGGTCGACCGAATCGGCAAAATCAAAGTTCACTTGAGTGAGCGGGCGTTGAGCGACGTTGTGTTACCGCAGACGGACTGGGAAAAATCGACCGGTCTGGTTGCCTCACTGCGTTTGGATGCGGTGGTGGCGGAAGGCTTCAATCTGTCACGCAATCGCGTCAAGGGAATCATCGAAAACGGGGACGTGAGGCTGAACTGGATGACAAATCAACATTCAGATGCTGCCTTAGGTGCTGGCGACATGATCTCTGTTAGACACTTTGGTCGCGTCAGGTTAGACGCGGTAAATGGTAAAACTCGTAAAGATAAAATAAAAATCGACTTGTCAGTCGTGCGTAGTTAATTTATGCTTAGGAGTGTATTGGAAACGTAAGTTAATTACGGATCTCGTTTCAGATGGAGGAAGTCACTATGGCATTAAGCCCAATGGATATTCATAACAAAGAGTTTACACGTAAGGGACGTAATGGTTACGCCGCTCAGGAAGTTGATGATTTCTTAGATGAGGTTATCGCAAGTTACCAGCAAGTGCTGAACCAGAACAAGGATCTACGACCAATTGGATAAAGCCAACCATAATTTGAGTCAGTATGATGAAATGAAGAATTCATTGAATCAATCGATTTTGGTTGCCCAAGAAGCCGCTGACAAGGTTAAGCAGGAAGCTAACACCCAAGCCAACAGTGTTTCTCGTGAAGCGCAACAACAGGCACAGGCAGTCGTTGCTGAAGCACAGGCCAAGGCTGGTCAAATCACGTCTGACGCGGCTAATAATGCAACACGCTTGAACAATGAAAGCAATGCATTACGCGACGAAACGAAGACATTCCAGTCACGTTTGGCCGCAATGTTGCAGTCACAGTTGGACTTGGTTCACTCTGATAAGTGGAACGAATTGTTACAGCCAACTGGATTGGAAAGCTATCCAGAATTACAGGAAGCTATTTCTAAGACACGTCCAGCGCACCTTGCTTCATCAACACCAGCTCCCGTTGGGCCAACATCACCGGCACCTACTAGTGACAACACACCGGTAACAGCAGACCAGCCTCAAACGGTTGTGATCTTCCCAGAAAACAGTGGTGCTGGTAGCAATGCTAGTGAAGCGCAATCAGCAACACGTGTGGGTGAATCTTCTTCTAGTGATGAAACCAAATAAATCGTCATTTTAAACTAAAAACAAAACTTGGATCATGTCCGAACAGCGAGCTGACACACGGTGAGAGTTCAGCCGGCAACATCGTTTAAGTTATCATTTTAGGTAATACTGTTCTGAACGTTACTT
>DMZB01000296.1 GCA_003482405.1 Lactobacillus sp.
TATTCACCAGTTTCCGTGCTGGTCGTACGGTAGTCTCGAAATAAGCAAAATAGGTCATTTGATATTCGTATATAAAAATATAAAAAATTGGCGTTCATGGAATTTTTCCATGAGCGCCAATTTTTTTATATTTTTTTGTTTAAAGGTTAGGCCTTGTCAACCGCGTGACCACCAAAACCATTACGTAAGGATGAAACAACCTTACCAGTAAAGGTGTCGTCTTCCATTGACCGGTAACGCATCAATAATGACATGGCGATGACTGGTGTGGCAACTTGTTGGTTCATCGCTTCTTCCAGTGTCCACTTACCTTCACCGGAAGAGTGCATTGTACCCTTGATGTTGTCCAATTTGGCGTCGTTAGCAAAGGCATCTTGTGCCAATTCCATCAGCCATGAACGAACAACTGAACCGCTGTTCCACAAACGGGCAACCGCTTCATTATCGTAGTCGAAGGTGCTGTGTTCCAGCACGTCGAACCCTTCACCGATGGCTTCCATCATACCGTATTCGATACCGTTATGAACCATCTTCAAATAGTGACCGGAACCTGCTTTACCAGTGTACAGGTAACCGTCTTTTTGAGCGATGCCTTCGTATAAAGGTTCAAGGGTCTTGAAGGCTTCAGCGTCGTTACCACCGATCATGAAGTTACCGTCATGACGTGCACCGGATTGACCACCTGAAGTCCCACAGTCAAAGAACTTGATGCCTTTTTCTTCGGCCTTGGCAGCATCTGCAACAGAATCCTTCCAGAAGGAGTTCCCACCATCAATGATGAAGTCGCCTTCGTCCAGTAGGTCTAATAATTGGTCAATTGTTGATTCAGTTGGCTTGCCGGCTGGAACCATAACCCAGACAACTTTTGGTGAAGATAACTTAGCCACCATGTCGCTCAGTGAGTCGGCACCTTCAGCACCTGCTGTAACTGCTTGGGCAACAAAGTCCTTGTTCAAATCAAAGCCAACGACCTCGTTATCGTGGTCCATCATGTTTTCTGCTAAGTTCAGGCCCATTTTGCCTAAACCAATTAAACCTAATTTCATTTAAGAAATCCCTCTTTCGGTAATTTATCTGTTGCACATGTTGATTATATGAAAAAAGTTTACAAACATCAAGACAAATTTTGAAAAAACATTTCAATACTGTTCAGAGTTGCTTTAAAAATCTCACAATCGCGGCTCTTTTTTAAGATTTAGTGATTGTGACAGAGAATGATGATGACGCTTGCAATCGCGCACGCTTAGCATTACGCTGAATCGCGATTGAGATTTATTGTCAACCAACTTATTCATTGGAGGCTACATAATGCTTATAAAACAGGTTCACGTGAATAATCAGCACGATCTGCAGGATGTTCGGATCGAAGATGGTGTTTTTAAGGCAATTGAGACTCATTTAACACCACTTGATAACGAGCAGGTGATCGATGCAACGGACAAACTATTGTTACCGCCACTGATTGATCCACATGTTCATCTAGACGCGACACAAACGGCTGGAGATCCAGAGTGGAATCAGTCAGGAACACTGTTTGATGGCATTCGGATCTGGTCGGAACGCAAGAAAACACTGACCATTGAAGATGTAAAGTCGCGTGCTAAAGAGACCTTACGCAAGCAAATCGCAAACGGGATTCAAATCGTGCGGTCGCATGTGGACGTTACTGATCCTTCGTTTACAGCATTGAAGGCTTTACTTGAAGTGAAGCAAGAAATGGCCGATGAAGTTGAGTTGCAGTTAGTGGCCTTCCCACAAGAAGGGATTCTATCGTTTCCAAACGGCAAACAGTTAATGGAGGAAGCCGTTAAACTTGGTGCTGATGTCATCGGTGGCATCCCGCACTTTGAATTTACCCGCGAGTACGGGATCGAATCCTTACACTTCATTGGGGATTTAGCGCAAAAGTATGATCGATTAATTGATGTCCACTGTGATGAGATCGACGACCCTAATTCGCGTCATTTGGAAACTTTGGCGACGATTGCCTATGAGACTGGTCTTTCGGATCGGGTGACAGCCAGTCATACGACTGCGTTAGGCTCTTACAATAATGCGTACGCGTATAAACTGTTCCGTTTGTTGCGGATGGCAGACATTAACATGATTGCGAACCCGCTTGTTAACACCAACCTTGGCGGCCGTTTTGATACCTATCCTAAACGGCGGGGGATGACACGGGTAAAGGAACTCAATGAAGACGGTATTAACGTCGCATTTGGTGAAGATGATGTCCGTGATCCATGGTACCCAATGGGCAATGGGAATATGTTGGATCCTGTTTCAATGGGGCTACACGTAGGTCATCTGATGGGCTACGACGAAATCAATGGGTCTTATCAGTTTGTGACGAGTCATGCAGCCAAGGCGCTGCACATCACAGATCATTACGGTATTGAGGTTGGCAAACCTGGGAACTGCATCGTTTACAATAACAGTGACTTCTACAATGTTCTCAATGAACATTCGGAAGTGCTTTATTCAATTCGTGGGGGCCGTATTATTGCACAAACCAAGCCTAAAGAGACACAATTGAATTTTTAAACTTGTGAAATGTCCGAATGATCATGGAAAACAAAAATTTCACAATTACAGTTTTCACTTGTGAAATTTGATAATGTTTATCATTTGGAAACACAAAGTAATCCATATGGATTAAGAAAGACGATCACTTTAATAATGATCGTCTTTTTTCACATATTGTTTAATTATTTGTGAAAAATATGATACGCTTAGGACATTACTTTTTCACAAAGGGTGTTGTCGCAGCTTGGCAACCGATATAAGGAGAAAGAAACCTATGACTGAAGAAAAACGTTACGGTGCTGACGCCGTCGTTGAAAGTTTGATTAACCATAATGTAAAGTATGTATTTGGTATTCCTGGGGCAAAAATTGACCGGTTGTTTGAACGGTTAGCGCATCCAACAGACCCGCAGTCACCAAAACTGGTGGTTGCCAGACATGAACAAAACGCAGCCTTCATTGCAGCAGGGATTGGCCGTTTGACTGGGGAACCAGGCGTGGTTGCAGTCACGTCAGGCCCTGGTGCCAGTAATTTGGCGACAGGTTTAGTGACCGCTACTGCTGAAGGGGATCCGGTGGTTGCCATTGGTGGTCAAGTTCCGCGTCAAGATCTATTGCGGTTGACCCACCAAAGCATGGCAAATGCCGCCTTGTTTAAGCCAATCACGAAATTTTCAGCGGAAATTCAAGATCCAGAAAACATTTCTGAAGTATTAGGTAATGCCTTTGAAGCAGCGACAGAAGGCAAACAAGGGGCCAGCTTCGTTTCATTGCCACAGGATGTTGACGACGCACCTGTCGTTAATCCTGCGCTTGAACCGATGCAAGAACCCGTCTTGGGACCGGCGAGCCCAGCAGACGTTAGTTTACTCGCGCAGGAGATTCGCAGTGCCAAACTACCAGTGATCTTGGCTGGCATGCGCGCGTCTTCGCCGCAAGTCACCAGTGCAATTCGGCATCTGGTAACCGTGGCCAATATTCCAGTGGTTGAAACCTTCCAGGG
>DMZB01000309.1 GCA_003482405.1 Lactobacillus sp.
CCAATCATTATTTAAGGGGCGTGTTGATACCAAGACTTGCGCGACTGCCCAAGCCCGGTTCCACGACTAACCGCCGGACGAGGTCCGCAATGCTTGCAATCGTGACATCGTGTCCCCCAAATGGCTGTGACTTCGTGGTGACTTCGTGGTGACTTCATAATTAACCGGTCCATCCGTAAACCAGCCGGGACGAATAATCGTGTAATCAAGCTGGGAGGCTTCAATCAAATCTGCGGCTTGCCGATATACTTTTAGAATCGGCTGGGTCTTCAAATTATAATCACTAATTGCCGTTGGAACTTCGTTATAAATACCCATTGACGTGATGAAAATCAAGCGTTGAACTTTTTCCTGATTCATCGTGGCAATAATCCGTTGTGCAAATTGCTCAACGGCGCCACTTAGCGCGACAAACACCACGTCTTGTCCCTTAATTGCCGTACTTAACGCAGTGTCGCTGAGAACATCCCCCGCAATCACACGTTCACGGTTAGCATCCACGGACAATTCATTCGCGTGCCGCGAAAACAACGTTAATTGGGCCGTGGTTCCTGCTAAGAGCGCTTGACGAGTTGCCGAACCAACGTTACCAGTCGCGCCAATAATTAAAATATTTGTCATTATCAATCAAAGTCCTTTCTATTATTCATCAATGTGCATCGTCGTTGGCCAATCAATCATGGGTTGATGCCGTTCTAAGGCACGCAATGCCTGCATGTCATCCGCCGTTAACTCAAAATCAAAGATATTTAAATTTGCCTGCATGTGTTGCGGACTGATTGAACGCGCGTTGACCATAATTTTCGATTGAACCAAAAACTTTAAAATAATTTGTGCGGGTGTCTTATGATGTTTCTGAGCAATGTTTTGAACCGTCGGAATACTAATCATTGCCCGCACATCTTCACCAAAGGGACCGTATGCTTCATGAACGATGTCATTCTTTTCCAAGAAAGCATGCATTTTTTCTTGTTGAAGATACAGATGGGTTTCAATTTCATCCACTACTGGCTTGGTTGCAAAACTGTCCATCACGTTCTTAGTCTGGCTAATATTAAAATTAGACAGTCCAATTGAACGCGTTTTACCGGCTTGATAAGCTTCTTCTAACGCTCGGTAGGAACCCAACGTGTCGGGCATCGGCCAATGAAGTAATAACAAGTCGAAATAATCGAGTCCCGACCGTTTCAGCGAATCATCGATTCCTGCTTTAGTTGCCGCATAACCGTTAGTTTGGACCTTCGAGGTCACAAAAACTTCGGCACGCGGAATTGCCGATTGTCGCACCGCTGCGCCAGTGGGTGCTTCATTGCCGTTAAACTGTGCCGTATCGATTCCTCGATACCCAAGTTCTAGTGCTTGCTGGACCGCGCTTACCGTTTCACTCGCCGGAATACCGTACGTACAAAATCCCAATGCTGGTACCGTTAATCCATTATTAAACTGTAAATTATCCATCAATTACACGCTCCTCTATTTGTGATTTGATTACTTGACCTAGTTTAGGGGAAACGCACCAATTGACCAATTTCAATTCATCATTGAATTCAATCGGGATTTCCGATAAATTAAAAAGTTCATTCACGGGTCATAATCAATTGACCGTAAACGAACTTTTATCGGGTGGCTATTCAAATTGTTTTGCTAATAATGCTGAAAAACTTTCGATATAAAATCCAGAATTATCCTTACTCCAATAAGCGTAATAATTCTGAACTAACGGTTTCCCACGATTTGTCAGGGTTAAAATCCGATTGACACGCGAATCAATCTGTTCGATTGTGCGCCGATTCATCAAGAGGTACCCTTGACCAGCGGCTGCCATAATTTGGCTTTCGCCGAGGGTCGGTGTCGTCTTAAATTCACTACGGATTCCTAAAATTTTTCGGTAATAATTACGTTCATTTTCAACCTGACCATCACCCGCCACCAGAATGCATGGCATTGAAGTTAATTCTTGCACATCGATACTCTGCTGAGCATCCGGCACTAATTCAGGGGAAAGCACCACGGTATAATCGGCCGCGGTCAAGAACAAATTTTCATAACTTGCTAATAATGGATCACGTAAATCTGAAAAGTTCAAATCCAACTCACCGGTTAGCATTAGGTCAAACAATTCTTCGTACGATCCACTACGGACTTGCACGTCAACGTCGGGAAACGCCTTTGAAAATTTTGCCACTGCTTGCAAAAATTCCTGCGCGCCAAATTTTCTTAAATACCCCAGCTTTAACGTGTATTTTTGCAAATTATCTTTTTGCAATGCGTGCGTCTTTTCAATTGCGTTATCAAGTTGTGGCAAAATTTGTTGGCACTGTTGGTAAAAATACTGACCAGCTGGCGTCAACTCAAAGCTACGTCCTTTTCGTGTCACTAGGTCAACTCCCAGTGTAATTGACAGGTTTTTAATTTGTTCAGAAATTGACGACTGTGAAACGTGGCAGACCTCCGCTGCCTTGGTATAACTATGATTAATGACGACCGCGACAAAGTATTGCATTTGCTGAAACATCCACTGACCCTCCTGCATTAGAATTGCCCGTTAGCTACAATTGGTCCCATTTCCCGAAAACTTCGCATAGCCATCCGTTACATCTTTTTGGAACTCAATGCAGTCCGCACCATTAATTAAACGATCCGGACCTCACCATAAATTCTTATCAATCGCCGGAATAATCAGCGATAACCAGTTTGAATTAAATGACACTACACAATACGACTACGTGTGTGTCTTATCTAGAATTAGCTTATTTTAGCGTCCATTCGACCAAATACAGCTTAAACGTACTAACTTGTTCCTTAGTAGCGCTGCGTCGGCACCGGATTATTACCGCTAACCAGCGTGATTCTTTGGCGAACATAGCGGTGCTGTTCAATAATGTCCAACACGCCGCGCGCATAATCAGCATAGGTGATGTAATCATGTTGTCCGTCATTCGGATTCTTTGAGTGAGCGGGCTGAAACTCCTCCCCCGCCACCAGATAATGCCCAATTGCTTGCCGCGTTGGGTCAAAATTATAAGCCGGCGTCACGTAGGTCCAGTTAACGCAGGAAAAAGTTCGTAAAATTTTCAGTCCTTCTGTGTGGGCAGCACAAAGATCTTGCATATAATCCGGATAATATAGCGGGAGTTCTTGTAACGTATGTTGATGCTGTTTATCCGTATACAAGGTATTGGCCCCACCAACCTTTAGATAGTGAATCGCCGTCTTGCGGATCAATTCCAGAATGTGTAATAACCCTTGGTAATGGACGATCTCCGTTTCAGGCGTCCAAGCACCAACGGCATCAACAATTGCATCGACCCCGCTAATATCCTGCCGATTTAAATCCAGCATATCTTTAATCACAATATTATGCTGGTCAAATCCCGTATGCTTTCGATGGGCAATTCCAATCACCGTGTGTCCCCGCTTAAGCGCCTCGCGCCTGATCAGTGACCCAGCATGACCATAGACCCCAATCACCAGAATTTTCACATTAACACCTCATTTTGTTTCAGTTGGCAGATCACCATGGAACAGTGTGATTTGCTGTCTCAAGTGCGAGTTCTCCTTAATGATAGCAATCAGTCCCTGAGCAAAATCCGCATAACTAATGTAATCGCCACGCCCATCATCACCCCGCAGATTAGCCTTAAATTCTTCGCTACCAACCTGATACTCACCGGTTGCGAGACCATCCGGAATAAAGTTAACTGGCGGCGTCACGTACGTCCACACCAAGTTGGAATAGGTGCGTAATCGTGTGAGTGCTTGCTGATGTGCTGCACACAGAAACTGGTATTTAGCGGGATAGTAACTGGGCAAATCTTGCAACTGTTGACTATGCTCACGGTTAATGTACAGGGTGTTAGCACCCCCGACCTTTAAATACCGCGTCGACGGTTGTTCATCTAATAGCTCGACGACGTGTGCCAAACTATCATAAATGACATGGGCCGTATTTTTGCGCCAGCCTCCCGTGGTATCTACAATCACGTCGATCCTCGCAATATCTTTCTGGGTCAAATCAACGACATCTTTAATTATCCGTCGCACATTTCCAAGTAAAATCCGCGGATGGTCCCGGTGGGCAACGACGGTAACGTCCCACTGGGCTTGTTGCGCAAACCGAACAATCAATCGACCAAGCTTGCCGTAACCACCAAGAACCATTATTTTCATAAATAATCACCCTTCACTTTTTAATCGACCTAATAGAAACTAGGCTTGGCACCCGCAGTCCCGGGTTCGTTAATTCCAACCGATTGTTTAATCGCCTGCTTGGAATCCAAAATCAGCGACGTGACGTAAGCCGCCACACTAGCACGTGAAACTTCCGTACCTTTAAACGGTTGACCTTTTTGCGTTAGCTCATAACGAACGGTCGTTTTATCCGAGAACCACGCTGGTCGAATAATCGTATAGTCGAGCTTGCTGGATTCAATTGCTTTGGCTCCCGCCGCATAAGCATCCAGCGTACGCCCTAACATCGAAGCGTTCCATTTGCCATACTTACCTGGAATTTCATTATAAATTCCGTTTGCGGAGATCCAAATAATTCTTTTAACTTGGGCTTCTCCCATCGCTTTAACCACTGACTTCCCCTGCAAGCCAAGGTTGGAACCATACAAGTTCGCATACACGGCATCCTGACCGCGCATCGTGTCTACTAAGCGGTCGTAATCCTTCACCACGTCTGCGACGACAATCGTTACCCGCGAATCATTTTGAAATTGCTTTGCCAACCGTTCCGGGTGACGAACTAACAAAGTCATTTTAATTTGCGACTCGTCAATTAAATTTTGTTCGACTAAGCTGGCAATTGAACCAGAAGCACCAAGAATTAGAATATTTTTCATTTTACTCACTCCTTTAAAAAGTTAAAAACTTCACCATTAAAACCCCAACAAACATCTCGCAAAGTCCAATTAGTTTTGTGCGGGTCATCTGATTCGCACTAGATTCAAACAAGCCGTAATGTTCAATCAACGCACTAAATAGTAATTGTCCAAATAATGCGAGGACCACGACTTGCCCGGTACCAATAATCGGCACTAACCATGAACTACATAAAATATAAAGCGCACCCAGAATACCGCCAATCCAGACCCACCAGTAATGGATTCCCTGACTGATTGCCAAAGTAATGTCCCGAAAGCGCGTATAAGCAAATTCGTTGATCAATAACAGACAAAGCACACCAATCGTAAACGAAATAAACGCCGCACGTATCGGGGATTCTAAAACGTGTCCTAAATGACCATTAATCGCCGTTTGCATTGCCATCAGCATCCCAGCCACCACGGCGAACAGTTGATAAAAGATGAGTCCGCGTCTCGTCTTCAGCTCACGTTCTTCTTGTTTTAAAACTGCCCTTTGTAGCTCGAATATTCCCATGGTAAGCAGCACACCGGCAATAATAATGATCAAGCCGAGTACTTTGGCAAACGATAGCCGACTTACTGGCGACTGAAATAAGCCAAATTGGTCAATTAATACGCTCATCAAAATCTGTCCCATAATGGGTAAAACCGTTGTTTGTAAGCTGCCGATTTTTTGGAATAAGATTACGTTTCCAGTTAATGCCACCGCACCGAATAATCCGCCTAGCCATAACCAGGCAGGTGCGTGTGTAAACAGGTCCGGACTAACTAACAATGGTTGATGGGTTTCTAGGCTTAAAATCAGTAAGAACAACCACGCTACCAAGAACGAAAATCCCGAGGATAAAAAGGATGAAAGTACAAAACTTCGCAGCTTTGAATTGACGGCCGTTTGCATCGCCAACCCCGCTCCCATCGCAACGGGAAATAATAAAATCAGCACATCGTCACTTCCTAATCAATTTCTTTACGTGTTCTAGCATACCGGCTACTTTAAATTTAACCAATTTCGATTCAAGCCGTTATCAATCGGTTTTTTAGATGAATCATGTTTGCTCAGGACTTGCTGGGTCAGCGTCCAATTTCCGTCATCTTTGATAAAATTAATTTGACTAAGCATCCCGCGTGCCCCAGTCAAGCCTTGTAAGGTGACCGTTGACTTGATGGTCGCAACTTGCTGGCTGATCAGCGGTAGCCCAATTGTTGAAAATTTCAAATAGGTTAAGGCCTCGTTTTGAATTAAATCAATCCACTGATATTTGGAATAGTGCTCACCATTCCAACACTTTAGTATCGCGGTTGGTGCAAAAATTTGATTTAAAACACAACTGTTCTTGTGAATGAGCGCCGTCACAAGTTCATAATAACGAGTCACAATTGCTTGTTCATCATTCGGCATATCCGGTGCCTCCTTTCTTGAATCATCTTGAATATTAACCGGTTTGTAGGTCCGAACCAATTTCATTTACCGCGGCAATTCATCGAAAAAAACGATTAACAACTAAGTAACCGGCTGGGGATTATTGGGTTATGCTTGGAGACACCAAATAGGCCGCCAGTCTAAAAATTCGACTGACGACCTATTTGGTGTATTCGGAACTTATTAAATACTAAATTGCTCTTTTAAAATTTCCGCAAAAGTTTCAATATAAAACCCCGAATTATCTTGTTTCCAATAAGCATAATAATGTTGTGTCAAGTCCCTGCCATGATCCACTAATTTCATGATTTGGTTAATTTTAGGGTCAATCTGACTGGACGTGCGGCTGTTAACCACCACGTAGCCTTGACCAGTCGCTGCTAACATTTGTGCCTCGCCAAAACTTGCCGCAATTTGAAACGGACTGCGTATCCCCAGAACCTCGCGGTAATAACTTTGCTCGGATTGAAATTCATCGGCACCGACAATCAAAATACACGGTAGATCAACTAACTCAGTCGCATCGATGACGTTATTTTGATTATCATAAGCGCCGGGTGCTACCAAAACCATGTAATCCGCGGTCGTCAAAAATTCATTCTGATAAAGATTCGTAAATTCATGACGTTTATCTGAAAAATTCAGATCAATTTTATCCTCACGAATTAAATCAAACAATTCCTGATAAGCGCCACTATGAATACGGACGTTCACCTTAGGAAACCGGTGAGAAAATTCCGCGACGGCTTGCAAGAATTCCTGCGAGCCAAACTTACGCAAATAGCCCAATCGGAGCGTGTAAGTTTCCTGACTAGTCGTCTCCACCGCCCTGGTTTCGGTCAATAATTGTGCGACTTGATCAAGAATCACTTGGCAATGCTGATAGAAATATTCGCCAGCCTTGGTTAACTCAAAACTGCGACCCTTACGCTCAATCAGATGTAAGTTATTGCGCTCAGACAGTTCTTTAATTCGTTGTGACAACGATGATTGTGACATATTCAGTTGCTCGGCCGCCTTGGTAAAACTATGCAGTTGAACAACGGCCACAAAACATTCCATTTGACGAAACATGCTGGCCCCCCCGATCAATAAAATGTATTTACAATCATCCTAGCATAAAATGGTTGAATACCATATAGCAACCCCGACGAACTCAGGCAGAGCCAGTGCAATTTTCTTGACCCTCGGTTAAAGGCCTAACTTCACCAAAAATGGCTATTTTTCACTGATGTCAAAATAAAAGGAAATCCTCAACTTCGAGAATTTCCTTTGAAACGCACCCTCGTCAACCATACTCGTTAACTAACTATGCGTGGGCCTCATCAAAGTTCGTGGCCCCCGGGTA
Source organism: Lactobacillus sp. (assembly GCA_003482405.1). Taxonomy (GTDB): domain Bacteria; phylum Bacillota; class Bacilli; order Lactobacillales; family Lactobacillaceae; genus Furfurilactobacillus. Next base: position 7,640 of record DMZB01000309.1, read on the forward strand.
CATAAATTCATAAATCAAGTGATCGGCCCGAACAATATCCGGATTCCCCGGCCGTTTCAAACTCACCCTTCCCTCCCCCCCGTACC
>DMZB01000292.1 GCA_003482405.1 Lactobacillus sp.
GCCAAAATGGCGGCCAAAATCGCCGTGGGTCTGCACCTCGACGAGATCATCAATCCCGTCACGGGTACCACCACCGCTGAATTCGAGCCCGCGCTCGACTACGCCGTCGTGAAGATTCCCCGGTGGCCGTTTGACAAGTTCCCATTAGCAGATCGTCAATTGGGTACGCAAATGAAGGCTACTGGTGAAGTCATGGCGATTGGCCGAAATTTTGAGGAAGCGCTAAATAAGGCCGTACGATCGCTGGAAATTAGGGTGGCGGATTTACGTGGTGAACGGTTCGAACAAATAACGACACCGCTTTTGTTGGCAAGCTTAATGCCAGCGCGTGACGACCGGTTGTTCCGCGTGGCAGAGTTGTTGCGCCGGGGTGTAGCGGTAGCCGACATCCATGCTAAAACGGAAATTGATCTATTTTTCCTTAATAAAATATTGCACATCGTTAGACTTGAGGCAGCAGTAAGTGAGCATGTTGGCGACGAGACGTTGATGCGAACTGCCAAAGAAAATGGATTAAGTGATGCACTTATTGCCGAATTATGGCAGTGGTCGTTTGATAAAGTTCGTCAATGGCGCCAAGACCACCAAGTCACGGTTAGTTACAATATGGTAGATACGGTGGCGGCGGAGTTTGACTCGCAAACGCCGTACTATTACGCGACCTACGACGGCGCCAATGAGGCGGTCACGAGTACACGTGCTTCCGTATTAGTACTGGGATCTGGGCCAATTCGGATCGGTCAGGGTGTGGAGTTTGATTATGCCACTGTTCATGCGGTCAAAGCTATTCAGCAGGCTGGATATGAAGCCATCATTATGAATTCGAATCCGGAAACTGTGTCAACGGACTTTTCAATTTCTGACAAGTTGTATTTTGAACCACTGACATTGGAAGATGTCCTAAACGTCGTAGAGCAAGAAAAACCACTCGGTGTCATGGCTCAGTTTGGCGGACAGACGGCGATCAATCTGGCACAGGGACTGGCAGATCATGGCATTAAAGTGCTTGGAACCAGTGTTGCGGATATGAATCGGGCCGAAGATCGGCAAGCATTTGATGAAGTCATTAAACGACTACGTTTGCCACAACCAATGGGGATGACTGCGACAACGGTAAATGGCGCGGTCAGTGCGGCGAGCGAAATCGGGTACCCTGTGTTGATTCGACCGTCTTATGTATTAGGTGGCCGCGCCATGGAAATCGTTGCGGATGAAACGGAACTGCGGGATTACATGGTTCGTGCGGTCCAGGTCTCAAACGATCATCCGGTGCTGATCGATTCGTATTTAGAGGGCGCTGAGGCAGAGCTAGATGTGATTTCAGACGGCGACACGGCTGTTATTCCAGGTTTGATGGAACATATTGAACGCGCCGGTGTGCACTCGGGCGATTCAATGGCCGTTTACCCGCCGCAACATCTAAGTAACCACGTGAAACAATCGATGGTTCAAGCTGCCATTGACCTAGCAAAAGCACTTAATGTGTGTGGCATGATGAACGTTCAGTTTGTTATTCACCACGATAAGGCTTATGTCATTGAAGTTAATCCGCGGGCGTCGCGAACGGTACCCTTTATCGCTAAAGTGACGCACACGCCAATCGCTCAATTAGCCGCGCGGGTCATGCTCGGTGACAAACTGGCCGACATGGGATTTACAACGGGGTTATTGCCTGACAGTGATCAGGTGGCTGTGAAGGCCCCAATCTTCTCCTTTGCCAAACTGCCGGAAGTTGATGCACTGCTTGGACCGGAAATGAAGTCAACCGGCGAGGTCATGGGAATGGCGCCAACGTTTGAAAAAGCGTTGTACAAGGCGTTCATCGCGGCTGGCATTCAGATTCCAACGTATGGACGTGTCCTGATTACGGTCGCGGATCGTGATAAACAGGACGCACTGTCATTGGCGCGACGTTTGGCCGATCTTGGCTACGATTTAGTTTCAACCAAGGGGACTGGCGAGATGCTCAAACAGGCCGGAATTTCGGCCGATGTGCTTGGTAAAGTTTCAGATGCAGAGATCAACCCGGTCACAGAGATTCATGCCGGTCAACTGCAAATGGTCATTAACACCACACGTCTAGATGAATCCGCCCAAAGCGACAGCTTACAGATTCGTGAAGCGGCCATCGCAAACGGTGTTCCACTGTTCACCGCATTAGACACGGTAGCAGCCTTACTGACTGTGCTGGAGTCGCGGAGTCTGGGTGTGGCGGCAATGTAAAAAAGCACAGAACGACTAATGGTCACAGCGTTGTTAAGCGAGGATGATTCGCTGACAGCGGTGTGATTTTTTTACTTTTCATGTGCGTTCTGTATTTAACGTTAACGCGCTTGTTTGCAGAATTAGATCATATTTGTGAATTAAGCGATGACGCGTATATCGCTTGGTATGAGGAATATGATTAGAGTTCAAACATTGCGTTGTGTTTGACTTTCACTTCGCACGTCTTGTACAATATGCTGTACAAGGCAAAGGGAGGAAGTGTCGCCATGGATGCAATAACTTATTCAACATTTAGGCAGGGGCTAAAAGGTTATATGAAACAGATTAATGACGATTCGGTGCCAATGATCATTACAAATAAAGACCCAGAAGATGACGTGGTTGTTATCGGCAAACGTGATTACGATACGATGATGGAGACCGTGGACATTATGAGCAATGCTTACTTGGTTGAAAAAATCAGTAAGGGTGAGCAGCAATATCTAGCGGGCAAGGTCAAGACCCATGAGTTACTAGAAGATGATTAAGTCGTGGACAGATGATGCCTGGAATGACTATGTGTACTGGTC
>DMZB01000191.1 GCA_003482405.1 Lactobacillus sp.
ACTTCAACTTTAAATCCGGGGATAAAAATTTAATTATCATCTCGCAGCTGTTGCATGATCGGACCATCGTTTGGTTTGGGATGTACCCCAACGATATCCAAGAAGAAAGCCACAATGGGCAAACCGACAATCAAGCCCCATACACCAAAAATTTCTTCGCTGACGATCAACGTCATAAAGGTGACGAAGATCGGTAAATCAGTCGCACTCGCCATTAACCGTGGGTGCAGGAAGTACGATTCAAAGAAGTGAATGATAATGACCAAGATAATCACTTCCACTACCTTCCACAGCCCACCGCTAGCAAATGCAATCAGCGTCAGTGGAATCATGGAGATCAGTACGCCGGCCACCGGTACTAAACCCAGAATGAACACAATGACAGCAAGCACCATTAAGCTTGGCATCTTCAAGATAAATAGCCCAATCGTCATTAAAATCGTATTGATCGTGCAAATGATCAGTTGGGTATCCACGACCGTCCCCAAGATCAAAACAAACTTGCGGACTAAATAGTACACATTGGTGAAGAAATGCTTAAACCGGCTGTGTAAGAACGCATCCCCGAAGCGCTTCATGCGTCCATACGACGCCGTGAAAATCAAACTTAAGAAGACAGCGACGCCGACGTGTGAAAAGGCCGTGCCGACGCTTTCCAGACCGTGTAAACCAGTTTCAATGGCCGTTTGTCCATGTTTCATAATTTCACTACTGTTTAATGCCTTGTTGACCCACGTATCCAGTTGCTTATCCCACACTGGATGATCGTTGATGGCCCTCATGATTAGATGCGGAATCCCCGAAAACTGACTGGCCAGCGACGGTGCTGCATATGATAATGCCAGCGCAATCAGGCCAATCACCACCACGTACACAATTAAGGTTGCCAATACTTGACCAATCGGCAACCATTGACGCAGTCGCGTCGTGACTTTGATTGCCAAAAAGGAAAAAATCGTGATCAGTAAGATGATGGACAAAAAGTGCCGCAGGAAAAATAAGACCACAATCAATAGGGCCAGCGTCAGATACAGTTGCACGTCCTCTTTTTTAAACCACTGATATATTCGTTCCATCGGTTTGCCCCCACGTTTGTCGATACACTCATCATAGCTTAGTTTGCCTTACAGTGTACATCACTGTTTGCCACATTAGCTATCCAACAGGGGTCTTGAAGTTTTCTTAAGGTTCACGCACAATTGCTTCGCGCAATCGCAAATGACCGCCACAAACACCGCAGGCATACCGTGCAACATTGAAACGTCGACGACGCTGATATAAATGTCCACAACGTTCACATTCATAGACGTAAAGATGTTGGATTCGGCTTCGCTTTTTCTTAACAGGTGTCGGCGCAAACCGGCTGCCACCCACCTGTGCTAAAAGTGTCTTAAATTCGCGACTGCGATGATCAAACGGCAATCCTGCCATGGCCAAATGATAATGCACCAACTCATGTTTGATCACACCCTCCAGTGTTGCTTCATCAAAATCAGTCAACATCCGCGGATTAATATCAATATGATGATCTTTGAGATGATATCGACCACCGGTTGTCTGTAAGCGTTTATTGAACACGGCTTGGTGACGAAATGGACGACCAAAATCGCGTTGTGAAATTTGCATCACAAGCTGTTGTAATTCATTATTTGTCATTGATATCCTCCAACGATCATTCGCTTGTTTGTTAATGTAAAAACCACTCATCCCAAGACAACAGAATGAGTGGCTCTCACAATAACCTTGCCAGTCACATTCATCATTCTTAACATACGCAAAAAGCGGATGGATGAACGTTAAACATGACAATCACTAAGCATTAGTCGACATAATCGTTTGGATCAAATGAACAATGCGGTCCATTGCCTCATTTTGGTCGGTCTCAGCCTGGGCAAATTTTTCATTATCTACGGTGTGATCCGTAACATTTAAACTGTCCGTCATGGCTTGGCAGGCATTGGCGTAAATGTTATATGCGCTCACTAAACTACGTTGTTTACCCATAAAACGTGCTGGTGCCTGTAGCTTTTTCAACTTCTCATTGTATTCCAGATAACGATCCGTGCCATCTTGAAATTCAGACTGAATGTCTTCGAAGTCAACTTTACTCAAATCAGCCAGTTTATCAGCTTCCATGGCCGCCTTCAACTTGGTGTAATAAGGTTCCAAATCTTTTTGTACATCTTCTGTATCTGAGATTGTACGGGACAACGTTTGCCCGTAAACCATCATTAAATTCTTTTTCAATATTTCGACTCCTTACTTGAGGTCTCTTACTGCGCTTAGGCAACACTCTTCTAAACGTGCACCTATCGCCCAAGGTCCTGTGCACAACCCGAAGTTTAGGCGGCACTCTTCCTTAACCGCTGGATTAATTTTACCACTTCTACGATTAAAATCATCGTCACACCGGCACCGATTACAATTAACCATTGGAACCAATCCAACGTAGTGACATGGAACAAGGTGTTAAACCCAGGTACCAGAATCGTGGCCGCCAGTAAAATGAAGGCGGTCAAAATCGCCCAGTTAAAAGCGCGGTTCTTAAACAGCTGCTTTGTGAAAATGGAGCTATGAATCGATTTTGAGTTAAATGCATGGAACAACTGAATCAAACCTAGTGTTGCAAACGCCATGGTCAGTGCGTCGGCGTGTATTTGTGTGGCACCTGCGTGCACTGGGAAAGTCAAAGCGAGCCAGTAAACAAGTAACGTTAATCCACCTTCAAGCAAACCTTGGTAAATGATGTTACCAAATACGCCACCAGACAGGAAGTTTGATGCACGTCCCCGTGGTTTCTGCTTCATAATGTTCTTTTCAGCAGGTTCCAGCCCCAGCGCAATCGCCGGGAACGTGTCCGTGACCAAGTTGATCCACAAAATGTGCACGGGTGCCAAAATCTGCCAGCCCATCATGGTCATCACAAACAGCGTCAACACTTCACCCAAGTTGGCCGACAGCAAGTACTGAATCGCCTTTTGAATGTTAGCGAAAACCTTCCGCCCTTCACGGACAGCCACCACAATAGTGGAGAAATTGTCATCAGCGAGGACCATGTCAGAAGCACCTTTTGACACTTCAGTCCCAGTAATCCCCATACCAACACCAATATCGGCAGCCTTCAACGCAGGTGCATCGTTGACACCATCACCGGTCATGGCAACGACCTTGCCTTGTTTCTGCCATGCGTTCACGATGCGCACCTTATGTTCCGGCGCTACACGTGCATAAACCGAGTACTGACGAACCTTTTTTTCGAAATCGGCGTCACTGAGCTCATCCAATTGAGCACCTGTGATCACACCGGCATCGTCATCTTCGGCGATAATGCCCAGCCGTACAGCAATTGCTTTAGCCGTATCCGCGTGGTCACCGGTGATCATCAGTGGCCGGATGCCGGCACTTTTTGCCTCAGCAACGGCACCAGCAACTTCTGGTCGTTCAGGGTCGATCATGCCCACGAAACCGGCGAAGATCAAGTTCTGTTCAACTAGGTCTGACGTCATCTCTGTTGGTACATCAGCCACTGGTCGGTAAGCGAACGCTAGCACACGTAGGGCTTGCACAGCGAGCTGGTGATTGATGGTTAATAATTGTTCCCGCAAGACGTCAGTCAGCACTGTCACCTGACCGTTTAGCTGAATCTGAGTTACTCGTTTGAGAAGTTCGTCAGGGGCACCTTTGACTGTCACCCACAAGTCGCCGTTGTCGCTCATCTTGTTCACCGTGGTCATTAGCTTCCGTTCGGAATCAAACGGAATTTCAGCCTGACGTGGATGAGCGTTTAAAAATGGCATTGCATCCACACCGTGATCCATATTGTACTGAACTAACGCCGTTTCAGTTGGGCCACCAATCAGACCGTCAGCAGTCAATTTAGTATCATTATTGAGCATTAACAATGTGGCTAAAACACCTTCGTCACTCGCATCGTTGGCACCCGCACCAGTCTTTGCATCACGAACTTCACCGCCCACAACAAGTTTTTCCACGGTCATTTTATTCTGTGTCAACGTTCCCGTCTTATCAGAAGCAATAATATCTGTGCTTCCCAACGTTTCCACAGCTGGCAAACGGCGAACCAACGCATTTAATTTGGCCATCCGCGTCGTACCCAACGCCAACGTGATCGTAACAATGGCAGGCAAACCTTCAGGAATTGCGGCTACTGCCAACGAGATGGCTGTTAACAGCATGTTGATCAAACTTTCGTTACCGCGAATCATCCCTACCACAAAGACAATC
>DMZB01000289.1 GCA_003482405.1 Lactobacillus sp.
ACCAAATAAGGTTCCTGTGTGCACTTCCATAAACGCTTCAATTCCTTCCGGCACTGACAATTCACGTAAATTTCGACCACTAATCATCGCTTTAACCGGTGTCCGTTTTTTGGCTGTCGCAATTGTTTGAATAATTTCCGTCGCATCTAACTCTGCCATTGGCTTTCTCCTCATTTGTTTCTTATTACTCAGATTTATCCGGGACTGTCGCACTCTCCACCAACTCCTCATCCACCCTGATCATGTCATCGTATGTTTCACGTCGGACAACCACATTGGCTTGCTTATGATCGATGAAAATAACGGCTGGGCGCGGATTGCGGTTATAGTTGCTGGCCATTGAATAGCCATACGCACCTGTAGCAAGTAACGCGATTACATCGCCGGCTTTTGTCGTTGGTAATGTTGCCTCGTTAACTAAAATGTCACCCGATTCACAATACTTCCCGACAATGTGGATTGTTTCTTTCGTCGCGTCCTTAACGTGATTAGCAAGTACCGGTTCGTAGTCTGCTTGATATAATGCTGGGCGAATATTATCACCCATCCCACCGTCAACAGCTACGTAAGGTAATAGTCCAGGAACCCGCTTACTGGCGCCAACACGATATAAATTAATGGCTGCAGGTCCCACTAATGATCGCCCTGGCTCAATCCAAATTTCTGGCATTTCTAAGTGGTTATTACCCAATCGTGCTTCAATCGAGGTCAAGACCGTATCCAGTTGTTCTTCCGGTGTTTGTGGATCATCACCTTCAACATATTTGATTCCAAAACCACCACCGAGATTCAATACCTGAGCAGAATAACCATATTTGTCACGCCAATGTATCAAAAGCGCAATTAATTTTTCCGCCGCCATGACAAATCCTGTACTTTCAAAAATTTGCGACCCAATATGTGCATGAACGCCACAAACGTTTAAGTGATCATCCGACAGTGCCGCTTGTAAAGCCTGATCTGCTTGTCCTGACTCGATGTCGAAACCAAACTTACTGTCAACCTGCCCTGTTTGAATGTACTGGTGGGTATGTGCGGTGATTCCTGGCGTGACCCGGATTTGAATGTTCATTTTTTGATTGCGTTCATTTAACAACCGTTGCAAGAGATGGAGTTCTACAAAATTATCAACAATAATGGTGCCGAGATGATGATCCAACGCCATCCTTAGTTCATCTACCGACTTATTATTGCCGTGAAAGCTTAGTCGTGAGGCTGGAAAACCTGCCGCAAAGGCCGTCGCCATTTCCCCACCCGAAACCACATCCGCGTGAACGCCAAGTGGTGCCAGCAGTTGATAAATAGCCTTTACACAAAATGCCTTGGACGCATAACTGACAACGCCGGCAATTCGGTGCTTGGCAAACATTTGCTGGAAAGCATGAACTTGGTTGACAATGTCTTGTGTATCATATGCGACCAATGGCGTGCCAAACTGTTGAGCCAGGTCAACGGTGTCCAAACCGCCAATTGTTAAATGATTTGTGTCAGCATCGATTGTTGTCATAGATGTACTCCTTATCGGTATTTGAAATCTAAAACAAAAAAGACTCAATTGCATAATGACGCATGCAAAAGAGTCCCGAAAGAATGTCCATTTCGTTTCTGAATGTCGTAAGCGCCCCGCGGCAATTTCTCACCACGACAGTTCACTGATTATTAGTCAGTACCCCAGCTGAAACGATGGTCAATCGTTTAGCTTCGGCAACCGCCCCTTTCGTCAGCTTCGGCACCATGACCCGGCTCCACTGATTACTCATGTTGGTTGCAACCTCTTTTCACATTTAATTTTAATGAGCATAGCCCACTTCTTTTTACGCGTCAACCCTCTCTTGATTATTTTATTGTCACTAAATAACCGATACGGAGCGTTTACATCCATTTTCATTTTATGCTTGTAATCGAAATTCAATTTGCTATAATCTGGGTAATCATAGAAGAGGTTGCGAAGATTAAAAGTAACTAAGAGGAAATCGATGAGGTTAACGACGCTTAGTGAAAGGATGATTCGCCGAAATTTCAACTGTCTCATCACAGTTGATGTTGGGACTTGGGTCAACAGCCCATGGACTGTCGCAACTAACAAAAAAGTTGCGGGGCGCTATCTACGACCATACATAACCGGTTCAATATCGATTACGTTCGATTGAGTAAAGCGCACCCAATGACCTCGTGTAGAGTTGTCATTGGGTGCGCTTTTAATGTAATCGTGGGTGTGAATGATTTAAGTGTCAAATCCCCTTCTAACATCAAAATCAATGGTTTTGTTTCTCAATAACCATGGTAAGTGAGGTTAGAATCGATGAAAGTAATTAAGTTTGGCGGTAGTTCCTTAGCAGATGCAACGCATTTTAATGACGTCATCAAGGTTTTACAAATGGATGCGAGCCGGCGCGTAGTTGTTGTCTCCGCACCTGGTAAATGTGCGACAGATGATGAAAAAGTCACTGATTTACTGATTGAGTACGCTCGTTCACACGATAAGGCTCAAAAAGAAATAGGTGAACGCATTATCAATCGGTACCAACAAATCGCGACCGCATTTCATATCACTGCAGCCCAATTCGATCCCTTGGCTGAACAGATTTTGGCCCTTCCCACGGCTTCTTTTCACGGACCTGCCTTTAGAATGGCCACCTTTAAAGCGCACGGTGAAAAACTGAATGCGCAGTTACTGGCACTCATTTTAAACGCCAAGGGTATGCCGGCTCGCTATGTTGACCCACATGAGCTCGGTTTGATTGCCACACAGGAGCCAAATAACGCGACCGTCTTAACTCAGACGTATACGCATCTGGCAGTGGCACGTCACCAGCTTATGGCCGAACGTGACCTATGGGTTGTCCCTGGTTTTTTTGCTTACACACTCAGTGGTCAACTCGTGACTTTTTCGCGTGGTGGATCTGACATCACCGGTGCAATTCTGGCACGTGGTTTACATGCGAGTGAATATGAAAATTTCACGGATGTTGATTCTATTTACGCCGCCAATCCTAACATTGTCACTAATCCTGCACCAATCAGTAAGATGAGTTACGTAGAGATGCGTGAACTGTCATACGCGGGTTTCTCTGTCTTTCATGATGAAGCAATTATTCCTGCCATTGAAGGCCAAGTTCCAATTTGCGTTAAAAATACGAATCATCCCAGTGCGCCTGGCACGCTGATTGTACCAACGAGTCAGTCCCAACCCAAACGCGTGATTACCGGTGTCGCCAGTTCCAAACGTTTTGCAGCACTTTACCTGCATCGTTACTTATTGAATCGGGAAGTCGGTTTTACCCTGAAATTACTCAAGATTTTATTCAGATACCACATTAGCTATGAGCATATGCCTTCTGGAATCGACGACCTCACAATCATTTTTGACCGTAATCAAATTCCTAGTGACGTATTACCTCATTTGCTAGCAGATATTAAAGCAACGTTGCAACCCGACCGGCTACAGTGGATTGACGATTACGCAATTCTAATGGTTGTCGGTGAAGGCATGCGCAATCAAGTCGGCGTAATCGACCGCATCTTGCACCCGCTGGCCACCCATCATATTGGCGTTCAAATGATTAATCAAGGCGCCTCACGTATTTCCATCATGATTGGCGTGCGCGAAGCACAGGCGGATGACGCCGTTCGCTTAATTTATAATGATTTCTTTAATCAACCAGTTGCATTGCCACAACGACAGCCAGCTCAGGAGGTCACCCATGGTTAAATTAACTCGTGTTCATGGTTCAGAAAATAGTTTTTATCTACTGGACCAGCGTCAACTTAAGCAAACGCTCACGACGGCGGAATTGAGTCGTTTTGCCCAACAGGCAAATGACTCAGCCCCTGCTATTTTAGGACCGGTAGACGGCGTATTAGTCGTCAGCAAGAGCAATGATGACCATGCTGCCGGAAGAATGCAGGTTTTCAATCGTGATGGTAGTCAAGCCAGCATGTGCGGTAACGGCCTACGAACAGTCAGTCGCTACCTTGCTGAACAAACACACCAGACTGATTTTGTGGTGCAAACGGGTGCTGGTGATTTACCAGTCCATCAGGTGACAGCATTTGCGCAAAACGTGCCTGCTTTTAGTGTCAGCATTCAGCCAGTTAGCTTTGACGCGGATGCGCTCGGGCTACACCAAATTTCGGCATTACCAATGTTGAATCAAACGAAAATGCCGTTTGCCGACAGCTCAAGCACTGCGTTTTCAGCTGTAGCAGTTCCCAATCCTCACTTGATCAGTCTGACTGATCATAACCACCCTAATGCCTTATCGGTAGACTCGTTAGGGAACCTAGGCCGTAAACTCAATACGATGAATCCTTGGTTCCCGGATGGTGTTAACGTCAGCTTTGGTTGGGAAATTAACGACACGACCTTGTTTGTTCGGACCTTTGAACGTGGCGTTGGCTTCACCAATGCTTGTGGAACAGGAATGTCGGCCACTTCGCTGATTTGGGTGTTGACTCATTCAACATCACTTTATGAACAACTATTAACCATCTATAATCCTGGTGGCATGGTACAAACCTGCGTCCATCATCAAACAGATGGCGACACAATTGATCTGATCGGCAATGCTACTTTCACTGATCACTTGTACCTGAATGAAGCCGATTTACACGCGGGTAACCTCAGTGACGCAGAAGTGACCGTCACTCAAGAAGAAGTGGCCTATCAAAAGTTTGTTGCTCAGTTACCACAATGGTCGTTTGGTGAAACCGCCTCACCAGTCACCCAAACTAATTAGTCAAAAAAAGACCACTTCCAGTAAATTGTGAGAATGCATTCAACATCCTGCTGGAAGTGGTTCTTTATTTGTTCAAATTTTTATAAAATCGGTGATAACAACCGTGAAAATGTTTGTTTAAACTTGCGCCACAATGATTGTTGCATAAAGGCATCATATGTTGTCAGTTCGCTGACGCGCATATCTGATTCGAATAACTTTGCTAATTCCGCAGTGACTTTGGGATCATACAAAAACGCGTTCACTTCAAAGTTCAGTTTGAAACTGCGAAAATCGAGATTAGCTGAGCCAACTGATGCAACCCCGTCATCGACGACCATGGTTTTAGAATGAATGAACCCATTTCGGTACTTAAAAATTTTTACACCATTGCGGGCCAGCTGCTTGGCATAATACTCGGTAGCGCGGTACACAAACGCATGATCCGGTTTGCTCGGGATCATGATCCGCACATCGACCCCGCTGCCGGCGGCCACACGCAATGCATCCAGTACCGAGTCATCAGGGATCAGGTATGGCGATTGAATCCACAACCGCTTTTGAGCGGAATTGATCAAACGTAAGTACCCCATCTTAATTTGTTCCTTGTCAGAATCTGGACCTGATGAAACGATTTGCATATTCGTTTCACCTTTTACCTTGGTGATATGGAAGAAATCGTTGGTAACGCTCAACGGTTTAGCACGGCTAGTCGCATTCCAATCACGAATAAACCGTGACTGAAGTCCATACACCCCAGCGCCCACAATTCTCAAATGCGTATCGCGCCAATAGCCAAACTTCTTATCGCGCCCAAGATATTGATCGCCGACGTTGAAACCGCCTGTATAACCGATTGCCCCGTCAATAACGACAATTTTACGGTGATCACGGAAGTTCAAACGAAAGTCGACCAGCGCACTGCGCGTTTGCAGAAAGGGATAGGCTTCTCCGCCCACCGCACGCAGAGGATCGTAAAACTTTGGCCGAACACCCATTGATCCCCATGAATCATATAACACACGCACGGAAACACCGGCCTTAGCCTTACGAATCAACAGATCAAGTAACTCATTACCAATATCATCGTTATAAATCGTATAAAATTCGATATGAATACTCTGCTTGGCCCGCTCAATATCCTCAAACAATTGATGAAAGAGGACCTTACCATCAGAAATAATATGAACCCGGTTGTTTCGCGTTAAAAAGGCCTGGTCAGACTCAATAAAAAGGTTGACTGTGCCTAGCGCCGTAGCCGTCACACCATCGGCCTCATTGCGTTCAGATGAAAGTTCCGCCCGTTGCAGAGCTAACCGTTCATCCAGTTGTAATTGTTCCTGCTCCTGAATTTGAAACAAGCGATTCTTCGGCAGTCGGCGACCGACAAAGGCATATGCGATAAAACCAATGACGGGCAAAAAAACCAGCACCAGGAGCCACGCCCAGGTTGCTGAGATATCACGCGGCTCACGGAACACCGTGATAAACGCCAATACCGCGTTTATATAAACAATACTTTCAAGAATAAAATGTGCCCAATTCATACAAACAGGTCCTCCGATGTGCAAATACTAGTTTCATCTTACTCATCTTTGGAAAGCAACGCGACCTTTTTGTGAAAAATCACTCACAGACGACTTATTGCTTTCTCATAATTTTCTTAATGCGTATAATGAGTCAGATAGAGCTAATTATAGGGAGGATACTCACATGTGGTCGCTATTAGACCCGACAACAGTCGGCATCAGTCTGCACGGAATCGGCTACTTTCGATTACTCCGTCAGGCTTTGGGACATGATCCCAGAAGTGCGATGATTCTGCTATTCATCGTGATCATCATTGTGGCGGTTTACCTGCATCGTCGACATTAAATTATTAATTAACATTCATCAGTTAGATATGGAACATCGTCACATTTATGACGATGTTCCCTTAGAAAGAAGGGACTCACCTTGCGACTTATTCGCGCAAACATAAAACCATTTGCCTGGGGCATTTTCTGGGCAATTTTTTCCGCAGCAGTCATGGCCGGAGCGAGCTTGTGGCAACCAAAACTGTTGCAAAACGTCATTAACGCAATCATCGCTAACAATAACCATAAGATTTTAACCATCGGGGTCACACTGATCATCATTGCAATCGTAGGTTTAGTAGCCGGGGTGTTAAATACCGTTTACTCCGCCCGCGTTGCAATGGGCATGGCCGCCGCCATTCGTGAAACTGCTTACCGCAAGATCCAGTCGTTCTCGTTTGGAAACATTGAACGTTTCTCAGCTGGTAGCCTTGTGGTGCGGCTTACCAACGATATCAACCAGATTCAAAACTTGATTATGACGGTGCTGCAGGCGTTGATCCGCGTGCCGATTATGTTCATCGGTGCCCTGATTTTGGCGCTAGACACGCTGCCACAACTTTGGTGGATCATTCTGATTCAAATTGTGCTCGTCATGATGGTGGTCCTAGGTACGTTTGGCCGTATGGGGAGACGTTTTGGCATTATGCAAACGTTGATCGATCGCGTTAACGAGCTGGCGAAAGAAAATTTGACCGGCGTTCGTGTGGTGAAATCTTTCAATCAAGAAGCCAACGAACAAAAGCGGTTTAACGATGTCTCCGACAAACTCAATGATCAAAACATTGGGGTCGGAATCTTGTTTTCACTGATGATTCCCGCCTTCATGCTTATCGGGAACATGGCCGTGGTTGCCGCAATTTACTTTACTGGTGATATTGCCCAAACCCACCCTGGTGCCGTGGCCGCTATCGCTTCATTTATCAACTATTTGATGCAAATTATGTTTGCCATCATTAATGGTGGCATGATGCTGACATTTTCGGCCCGTGCGATGGTATCTTTGCGCCGGCTCAACGAAATTATGCAAACGGACCCCGATATCGTCTACAAAAAAGATGTCCCGGAACAGGATTTAACTGGTGACGTGACGTTTGATCACGTTTCATTCACGTATGATGGTGACGATAAACCAACGTTATCTGATATTTCATTTAAGGTCGAAGCTGGCGAAATGATTGGGATTGTTGGCGCAACCGGTGCCGGCAAATCTACATTGGCGCAGCTGATTCCACGTCTGTTTGACCCGCAAACCGGTTCTGTCAGCGTTGGGGGCGTCAATCTTAAGGATGTTAACGAACGTTCGCTACGCAAAACAGTCGCCTTCGTTTTACAGCGTGCCATTTTATTCTCTGGTACCGTTGCTCACAACTTGCAACAGGGATTGAAGAACGCTTCTGTTTCAGACATGGACCGCGCCAGTAAAATTTCTCAGGCTGCTGAGTTCATTGACCGCTTGCCTAATCGGTACGATGCCAATATCGAGGAACGTTCAAGCAACTTCTCCGGTGGGCAAAAACAACGTTTGTCCATTACACGTGGTGTCATTGGGCGCCCGAAAATCTTGATTTTAGATGACTCAACGTCTGCGCTAGACGCCGAATCTGAAAAGCTCGTCCAAGAAGCACTAAATCACGAATTAAAGGGCACCACAACATTTGTTATCGCCGAAAAGATTTCTTCGGTAATTAACGCCAACCGCATCTTAGTTCTCGACAACGGTCACCTCGTAGGTGAAGGCACGCATCAAGAACTCGTCGCGAATAATCAATTTTATCAAGAAATTTATGAGACTCAAAAGGGAAAGGGGGATGCCTAATGTCTGATGTTGGTCGTTCAATGCGTTTCTTCTATCATTACCTGAAACGCTACAAGCTCAGTTTTACAATTATCATTATCGCCATTATCGTATCCACCTATTTCCAAGTTAAGGCGCCGATTTATCTTGGTAAGGCAGTCACTTCACTGGCTAAGTATGTCTTTAACCTTATGCATGGTGTCAGCAACAAGGGCGACTTTGTCCACTTTATCTGGTTGCTGGGCCTATTCTACTTTCTTGGTATCCTCGGTACGTTTGTGATGAACATCGTGATCACATATGTCACCGGTTATTCAACCAACCGCATGCGTCGTGGTTTGTTTGGCAAACTGCAACGGATGACGATTCGCTTCTTCGATTCACATCAAGACGGCGATATCCTCAGTCGCTTTACCAGTGACCTTGATAACATCTCGAACGCGCTAAATGAAGCATTGGGCGAAATTATGGCAAACGTCGCCCTGATGGTCGGTATTTTGACTATCATGTTCCAACAAAACGCTCAGATGGCATGGATTACCATTGCTTCCGCGCCAATCGCCATTGTGCTGGCGACCTTCCTCATTAACCGCACACGTAAGTATACCGATATTCAACAAGATGAAGTCGGCAAACTAAACGGGTACATCAATGAACAAATTGCTGGTCAAAAGGTCAACATTACCAATGGCCTTCAACAAGATTCTATCGATGGTTTCCTGCCTCACAACGAAAACGTGCGTAAAGCCACAACTCGCGCACAAACGTATTCAGGAATGCTCTTCCCGCTGATGCAAGGGATGTCGTTAGTTAACACCGCAATTGTCATCTTCGTCGGCAGTTGGTTGGCATTAAATTCAGGTATGAGCAGAGCCGCTGCACTCGGTTTGGTGGTTGTGTTCGTTCAGTATTCACAGCAGTTTTATCAACCAATCACCCAAATCTCAACGCTGTACAGCATGTTCCAGTTAGCCGTGACCGGTGCCCGTCGTTTGAACCAGATGTTTGACGAGCCCGAAGAGATCAAACCTGAAGACGGTCAGATCATCCCCGCAGGTTCAACAAGTGCCGCGCTAAAGGATGTGCATTTCAGCTACGACAAGGGTCGCGAAATTTTGCATGGTGTCTCAATTGATGTGGAACCTGGTAAGATGGTCGCCTTGGTTGGCCCGACTGGTTCCGGTAAAACAACCGTTATGAATCTATTGAATCGCTTCTATGACGTCGATTCCGGCACAGTGGCCATCGACGACAAGGATGTTCGCGATGTCGACATGAAGAATCTGCGAGACCACGTCGGTATCGTCCTACAAGATAGCGTTCTCTTCTCTGGCACGATTGCATTTAACATCAAGTACGGCAAACCTGACGCAACCGATGAGGAAATGATTGCCGCCGCTAAGCAAGCTAACATTCACGACTTCATCATGTCATTAGATGATGGCTACAACACTAAAGTCACCGATGAGAACTCCGTCTTTTCCACAGGTCAAAAGCAATTATTGAGCATCGCCCGTACAATTTTGACTAACCCGTCCCTACTGATTTTGGATGAAGCCACCTCAAACGTGGACACTGTCACTGAGGCGCGAATTCAAAAGGCCATGGATGCCGTTGTTCAGGGCCGCACCAGTTTCGTCATCGCCCACCGACTAAAAACCATCCTCAACGCGGACAAAATTGTCGTGTTAAAGGATGGTAACGTCATCGAGCAAGGGACGCATCAACAGTTACTAGATGCGCACGGATTCTACTCGGAGCTGTATCATAATCAGTTTGTGTTTGAATAAAGTGTCCACTAAACCGTGGGTGAAATGAAGTCACAACAAAAATCTGTCGCGCACAAGCAGTGTTTGTGCAACGGCAGATTTTTTGATTATAGACGTTAACGACGTATTTAAGTTTGGCACTGTTGAGGAGAACACCGAAGTGAAATACAAATTATACGTTTCTAAGAGATAATGTCTACTCACCAAATCGTGGACTCTCCGTCTCATGCGTAACATCTTTTGCCCGTGTTATTTTTAAGCTTACAGGTTCAACAAAGCCATTACCAACCAGCGTCGCTTCACCCACACCTTGGCGCACCAAGGTGTCACCGGTCTCATTCACCACAGGTAGTTTGGCCAGCTCATCAATCGTAGTCACACGATGCACTAATAGATTTCCGAACTCACCCAATAGCTGACTCGGAATGTCCAGTGGACTCTGCGTGGTCAACACGAGATACAGCCCTGTTTTGCGACCTTCACGAGCAACACGGGAGAGACCATCTTGATCGACCCAGCCAACTTGGCTCGCGGCATCTGTTAAATAGCGGTGCGCTTCGTCAACGGTCAAGACGATTGGCACAGTGTGCAATAATGTCGTTTTGATCGATAATAGCGTTGCCGCCAGAATCGAGACCACAAGTTTACCGGCCGTTAAATTAGCCCGCAACACTGATAAATCAATCACCAAAAAGCGGTGCTGGGCCTTCATCGCAGCAAACATTTTCAGTAAATAAACGACGTCATACTGTGTTTTTACTGGAACTTTTCGCTGACCGATCTTTGAACTTGGATCTGGTAACCGGAATAAGCGTTGCATCGTTGGGTCCGCCAAAAACTTGCGAATCGCCGCTAATACCGGCACAAGTTGACGTTGTCTGGCATGATCGTACTGTTGTCCAAGCATACTAAAGTCAGCATCGGCGTCGTTAGCCGGCTGAATGCATTCTTCCAATAGCTGGTCTGGCAGCAAACGAATGTTGTACGGCCGCGGAAAATCATGTAACCGCGCCAACTGTTCTTCATATGTAGCCCACGTGATGCCAATCTTTACATAAGGCGTTTTTTGATGACAAACGTTGTGTGCAATCCGTAAGCTAGTAACCGCGTCTTTTAATAGCGGCACCATCTTGTCATCATGAATTCCAATAATGGCGGCTAGCTGCGTCACGGAGAGTTTGGCAAAATCAATAAAGGCATTATCGCCTAATTTTCCGACAACGGCATGAGGTAATTGTGCGTACTCGCCGGTTGGATCCAAAATCACACTGGTCTGATTTTGCAGCATCAAGG
>DMZB01000071.1 GCA_003482405.1 Lactobacillus sp.
ATGCCGATTAAACCATGTTTGGAAGCGGCATAGGCAGCACCGCCACGAGCACCGAATAGACCACCGACAGAGGCATTGTTGATAATGACGCCGCCGTTTGGCTGATCCTTCATGATGTTGATGGCTTCACGACAGGCCTGGAAGGGACCAGTTAGATTAACCGCCATGACACGATTCCACAACTCATCGGTGGTTGTGCCAACCGTCTTGAAGTCATCCATAATCCCCGCGTTATTCACGAGAATATCCAATTGGCCAAACTTCGCAACAGTTTCCTTGACCATCGTGCCTACATCAGTCGGTTTGGACATGTCGGCGGTAACCGTTTCGGCAGTTTGATCAGCCGCTTCAATAATATCTTTAACTTCAGCGAGTGAATCAGCATTGAAATCTGCCAGCATGACCTTCGCACCTTCGTTTGCAAACGCAATGGCGATTGCCTTGCCCATGCCTGAGCCGGCGCCAGTCACCAGTGCGACCTTGTTTTCCAGTAAAGTTGTCATGATCTAACCTCCAGTTACATGTATTTGGTTTCGCTTTCATATTAGCATGTTGCGAAATTAAATTGCTCAGCATTGAGCAGCAACTGTACAGTTAAGCATACATTTGCGTAAAATGTAGAGGTAAGGAGATGAGTTGGATGAATGATCGTGATTTACGAGTGCAAAAGACAAAGTTGGTATTGACCGAGACATTAATACGAGCGTTGCAGGCACGTCCGTTTTCGAAAGTTAGCGTTAAAGAGCTATGCGATGAAAGTTTGGTCAACCGGGCAACGTTTTATAAACACTATCATGATCGAAACGACTTACTGTATGACGTGTTCGGCAGGCTGACCATCGCTGTGGACCAAGTTCCGGTCGACGAGTTACTGGCAAATCCATTTTTGGTGGTGCCAACTGTCGTGAAAGAACCGTTACCGACCATCATTTTAAAACAGCAGACAGATATGAATTTCTACGGCACATACCGCCAGTTCTTCTACAATTACTACATGAGTGTCTTTCAGCCAATTAATTTTAAGGGTAAAATTCCCAAAGAATTGGCCGCCTACACGCTGGTGAACAACGTCTTTAGTTTTACTGAGTGGCAAACGGACTTTCATGTGGATATCTCGGCGAACGAAATGAATCGGATGTTTCGTGAGATGATTAGGTTGCCGGAAATTGAATGAAAATTATTGCTAGTGGATTAATGAAAAGGCGATGCCATTTGATGTTTTGCTAGATAATCTAAGCATTGATTCGGGTCTGATTGTATACCTGTTCAATTTATCGAATACTTTTGTTGAAAGTCTGAGTTCGAACAAAGGGCAATATTACACTTTATAAAAAATGATGGTAAGAATTTGTGTACGTTGTGCCTTGCCACTTTTTTTAGTTTCAAAGCTATTTGAGTAAATCAGCTATATACCCATAATTTTCAGGATATCCGCGCAAGCTATGTTTTCGTAGCATGTCAGTTTTTGTATGCTTAATAGCCTTGACGAGAGCTTGAGGAGAGTCACACCAAAGCCCGTAAACGTAGTCATACTGTTTGATATTCGTGATTCCTAGCCCACCATGACCACGGTTGATGAAGAATGCACTGGGTTTTGTTTCCGTGCCAGTGGTATGATGTTTGTATTTCTCGTATTGAGATGGCCAATCTGGATTATAGTACAAGTGAATGGCCTCAATCTCTTCTCTAGTGACATAGTAGTGAACACTATCGATTTGATTGCTATACCTGAGAAAATTTAATTTTTTATTAGGACTATCCAAAAGTACGTGAACTTGGATGGGTTCATCAAAGTCATGGTTCAGAAAGTCCTTTGCAAATTTGCGAGGGTTCAGAGTATCGAAAATAATCTTGCCTGAATTGTTTTCTAGAACTGTATCACATGGGATTTTCAACAAATCGTTTTCAATCAGAATATCTAATATCGCTTTTTCGGCTGCACCTTCCACTACAAAACTATTTAACGTCACGGCGATTTTCTCCTGCACTATTTTTTTCTACGGTTGCTTTTGTTAGTGACAGATTGTGCTGGACAATAGTTTTCTTTAGATTCATATATCGTCTGTAGTTTGGTGCAGTGCCCTTGAGATAATTATTTTGGAAGATTTCACTGTTCTTTAATTCTGTGCGCACTTTGGCGTCATTCAAACGACATAACTCTGTTTGACCATTGCGAATCAAGATATATTCTTCATCTTGTCTTTCTAGGTCATCCGTTAATTCGATATAATGAGAGGAATAAACGAGTGTCGCATTATTCACATTGGTTTTTGGATCTGAAAAAAAGCCAATAAAATCACGGACAATTTGTTTATTAACATGTAATTCAATCTCGTCAACTAATAAGGTCGCACCTTGGCGCAATGCATTTAAGAATTCGTAGAAAAGTGTGATGCCTTTAATAGTACCTGATGACAAATAATTTGCGATATCATTCAAGTTTGAAACTACAATGACGTTATCTTCACCTTTAAATTTCAGTGTGTAGCTCAAGGTTTTACCAGAATCATCAATTTTGTATTTTAGATATTCGATTGAGTTATCTAGGTATTCAAGAAGTTCAGGTGGCGTTTCATCAGCGAAACTTTTTACAACATTACTATCAGTGAGCGAGACTGTTGATATGACATCGTAGAATGGTGATAGTGGGCGTAAAACAATTTTAAAAATCGAATCTTTAGCACTCAGTAGTACAAGTTCCTTTTGACTCAACTGTGAGCGTTGTGCAACCAATTGATTTTCTTTGAATTCAAAGTATTTTGATTTAGGTGCCGCTTGTACGCTGTGATAGACTTTTTCTTCGTTAACCACCCATTCGCGATTTCCTGCGGTTGTCTTAGACTCATCTGGTAGTGTATTAATAAATGTTGTATCGACACAAAAACGATCATTAATGTTGGAAGCCAGAAATGCACGAATTCGAATTCGGTTTTTATTTGAGCGGAAAGAATGGGCTAGTGATGTTTGATCAATTGATAAAGATTTCAAATAGAAGTCGTTGAGGCCTTCGAAGATTTCCATGAGCGTACTTTTGCCTGTTGCATTAATACCCACAATGCCAATAGTTCTATTA
>DMZB01000120.1 GCA_003482405.1 Lactobacillus sp.
GAAATGGTGAAATAACACTAAAAATATGCTGAAAACTAGTGCAGAAGCATTGTAAACGGTTTAAATAATTGTAAATATAAACGAGTGAAATGTGTAAAGCGTTTTACTAAGAAACAAAAATTAATGCGAATCGAAAGGAGGACAATCGTTTCTAATGAAAAAGACAACAGTCATTAATTCAGATTTATCTCGAGGGATTGCACAAATGGGGCACTTTGACACATTAGCGATTGAGGATGCGGGGATGCCTGTTCCAAAGGGGACAGAAAAAATTGATTTAGCAGTATCCAAGAATCTACCAAGTTTCATTGATGTGCTAAGCAATGTTTTGAGTGAACTACAGGTTCAACGCATCTTTTTGGCGGAAGAAATGAAGACGCAGAATCCTAAGCAACTTACAGCCGTGAAACAATTATTACCGGATGTTGAGATTAAGTTCATTCCGCATGAACAGATGAAGGCTGACCTCAGCAAGGCGCATGCGTTTGTACGAACAGGGGAAATGACGCCGTACTCAAATATCATTTTAGAGAGTGGCGTAACCTTTTAGAGGGAGGCAAGATCACACATGGAAATTGATATGCAGCATATTTCTAAAGCATTCGGACCAAATGTCGTCTTGAAAGATGTTAATTTTTCCGTCAAAGGCGGCGAAGTTCACGCACTGATGGGCGAAAACGGTGCTGGGAAGTCAACAATGATGAACATCCTAACTGGCTTGCTCGAGCCCAATGGTGGCTCAATCAAGGTTGACGGTCAGGAGACACACTTTGCCAGCGCGCTGGAGGCCGAACAACATGGCATTAGCTTTATTCATCAGGAAATGAATAATTTTGGTGAAATGCCAATTCTGGACAATATGTTTCTGAACAAGGAAATCAAGACGCGTTTTGGCTTTATTGATAACACAAAAATGAAAGCGATTGCACAAGATGCATTGAGCAAACTCGATGTGCAACTTGATCTCAGTAAACCGATTGGGGAACTTTCCGTTGGGCAACAACAGATGATCGAAATCGCGAAATCCTTAATGACGGATGCCAAAATTATCATTATGGATGAACCAACCGCTGCGCTGACAGAAAATGAAATCAGCAAACTGTTTGAGGTGATTAAGTCACTTAAAGCGCAGGGGGTTGGCATCATTTACATCTCACACAGAATGGAAGAACTGTTTGAAATCTCCGACCGTGTGACCGTTATGCGGGATGGTCTGACAATCAATACTTACAACACGAAGGACACAAACGTTAAAGAAATTGTGCATGACATGGTTGGCCGGGACATGGGTGACTTCTATCCAGACCGTCATCCGAAGTTTGGTAAGGTCATGCTGCAGACAGACAAACTGACGCGCGCTGGCGTATTTAAAGATGTCAGTTTCGAAGTTCGCTCTGGTGAAATCTTGGCGTTCTCTGGCTTGATGGGCGCAGGCCGTACTGAAGTGATGCGGGCGATCTTTGGTATCGACAAGCTTGATTCAGGTACTGTGACGGTGAATGGCAAGCAGGTCAAAATCACCAATCCAAGTGAAGCGATTAAAAATAATATCGGTTTTCTAACAGAAGATCGTAAATCTGAAGGGCTAATCCTGGATGACAGTATCGCCGATAACATCGATTTGCCAAGTATTGAAGGCTTTGTGAAGCACGGCATGATTGACCGTAAGGCGGATCGGGACTTTGTCAATTTATTGATGAAACGGCTCACGGTTAAGGCAAACAGTGCCGACGATGAAGCTGCCAGTTTATCAGGGGGTAACCAGCAAAAAGTCGTTTTGGCGAAATGGGTTGGCTCCGGTTCACAAGTTTTGATTTTGGACGAACCGACTCGTGGGGTCGACGTTGGTGCCAAACGTGAAATTTACGACTTGATGAATGAGCTGACAGACCGTGGCACAGCAATCATCATGGTTTCAAGTGACCTTGATGAAGTACTCGGATTCTCAGATAACATCGCCGTTTTGTATGAAGGAAAGCTAATGGGGGTTGTGCCGACTGCTACTGCGACCCAGGAGAGCGTCATGACGTTAGCAACGGGAGGAGAAAACTAATGGATAATCAAACTGAAACGAAGCGTCACTTTAGCTTCGGTGATTTTTACTCAAAATTAGGTCCGCTGGTGGCCCTGATTGTACTGATTGTGCTTGTATCAATTTTAAATTTTTCATTTCTTGATCCACTGAACTTATTGAATCTGCTTCGTCAGGTTTCTATCAACGCACTGATTGCGTTTGGGATGGAATTCGTTATCTTAACGGGTGGGATTGACCTATCTGTTGGGTCCATTCTGGCTTTGAGTGGTGCGTTTACGGCACAGTTAGTCTTGATGGGTGTTCCGTCCTTCATCGCCTTTTTGATTGGGATGGTCACTGGGGGAATCTTTGGTGCGTTAAACGGTGTTTTGATTGCGTATGGTAAAGCTGCGCCGTTCATTGCCACGTTGGCGACACAAACCATTTTCCGTGGTGCAACTTACGTGTTCACCAAAGGTAACCCAATTACCGGTGCCAAAATGAGTGACAACTTTGGCTTCCAGTTCTTTGGTCAAGGATACTTATTCGGGATTCCGTTCCCTGTTTACATCATGGCATTATTCTACATTCTCGCGTTTATCCTGTTACACCGCACAACGTTTGGTCGCAAAACGTACGCTTTGGGTGGTAACCCACGTGCAGCCTTTGTTGCCGGCGTTAAGAACAACAAGATGATCATCTGGATTTACACATTGGCAGGTTTTCTGTCAGCTGTTGCCGGCATGATTTTGACTTCACGTTTGGCGTCCGCACAACCGGATGCCGGTGTTGCATATGAAATGGATGCCATTGCTGCCGTTGTTCTTGGTGGTACTAGTCTTGCCGGTGGTAAAGGGAAGATGTTTGGTACGCTGATTGGTGCCTTAATTATTGGGGTCTTGAACAATGGGATGAACTTGCTGGGGATTTCCAGTTTCTATCAACAGATCGTTAAAGGGATCGTGATCCTGGTCGCTGTCCTGCTCGATCGTAAGCAGGCCAAAGCCTAGGGAGGGGCACTCATGAAAAAGAGTAAACGTTATGTATTAGTTTTGGTTGCATTATTTGCGCTGAGTTCGATCATTTTAACCGGTTGTAAGGCCGTTTCTCTGACACCACCGACGTTTGGCGGCTCGCACGAAACCAAGAAGGCTAAGAATAAGTTGAAGATTGGGGTTTCATTGTCGACCTTAAGTAACCCATTCTTTATTTCCGTTCGTAACGGGATTAACGGTGTTGCAAAACAAAATGGCACCAAGACCGAAGTCTTTGATGCCCAAAATGACAGTTCTAAACAGTCTAGCGACATTGAAGATTTGATTCAGAAAAAAGTTGACGTCATTATCATCAACCCAGTCGATTCCGATGCGATTGTGCCAGCTGTTAAGGATGCCAATAACGCCGGGATACCAGTGATTGCCTGTGACCGTGGTTCAAACGGTGGTAAGTTGCTGACGACCGTTGCGTCCGATAACGTCAAAGCTGGTAAGATGGCCGCTCAGTACATGATGAGCAAAGTTCCCAACGGTGGCCAAGTTGCCGAACTTGAAGGCACACCTGGTGCCGACGCCGCCATCCAACGTGGTAAAGGATTCAACGATGCCGCCAAAGGCAAACTGAAAATCATCACCAAGCAAAGTGCCGATTTTGATCGTGCCAAAGGCCTATCCGTTATGGAAAATATCCTGCAGGCACATTCATCCATCCAAGGCGTCTTTGCCCAAAACGATGAAATGGCCCTCGGTGCCGTCAAAGCCATCAATAACCCTAATCTAGTTGTCGTCTCAATCGATGGTGAACCTCAAGGCCTGACTGCCGTTAAACAAGGTAAGATTTCTGGTATCATCGCCCAGTCGCCTGAAGTCGAAGGCCAACTGGCCATCAAAGCAGCCTACAGACACTACCAAGGTAAGTCGGTGCCTAAGCACACGACTTCACCGATTCATTTGGTGACTAAGGAGAATGTGGCGAAGTATAAATAATTGAGTGAAATGTTTCTTGAGTGTTAGGAACATTGCTCAAAAGTGTAGAATCAATTCAAAAAAATTAGCTATCAAGAAGGACGGT
This sequence comes from Lactobacillus sp., assembly GCA_003482405.1. Lineage (GTDB taxonomy): Bacteria > Bacillota > Bacilli > Lactobacillales > Lactobacillaceae > Furfurilactobacillus. Next base: position 4,082 of record DMZB01000120.1, read on the forward strand.
TTCGATTAGGTGGGACTGTCTTTTTTGTCTCGTCAATTTGATGATCTAACCGACGAAATGTCTAATTAAGTCAATGCTTGAAGGATATGTTTGTACATTATCAACAGTTGAAGAGCGGTAATTGTATCAGTATTTCAGTGGTATGTTTCAATGAGGTTAAACAAAAGATAAAATAGATTTATACATAAACAGGGGTGAGCATACCATGAAAAGTGATTTTAAAGTTCCAGGCTATACGGACAGTGTGGCAAGAGAAAACATTGTAATGAAGGCATTGATTGCGGCGCTACAATCAGCTGGTGGGAAGCTGGATAAAAAGGAGGCACGTAATCAGCTGCCAAAATTTGATTCTCGGATCACTGATGAGGTTTTGTGGTATGAGAAGCCCGCTCCTAAAAGAGGAGGCACGTACATTCCGTTCACGTTTACTATTTCTTGGGCAGCTAGGCATTTAGCTTTAGCTGGTTATTTGATTGATGAACGGATGAAACCGTATGTTTTGACGGACAAGGGTTTGAAAGTCGATGTTAGCAAACTAACCGGAGAGAAAATACGACGAGTATCTCAGCCTTTACTAGATGAAATTCAGGAGGAAAAGAGGAAAAACAAAGAATCAATTCAAAAGGTTGAGAAGAAAGAGTTAAAAGAAAGCGACGACTCTACCGCTGAAATTCCAGATGAAACTGAAACATGGAAGGATCAACTTAAAGCACAGTTGAGCATTATGAATCCTTATCAGTTTGAAAAATTTAGTCGTCGTCTAATTAAAGAAATGGGTGCCGAAATAGACGATAGCCTAGGTATCCAAAAATCTCGTGATGGCGGGATTGATGGTTATGCTTATTTTAAAACAGAAGATTTTCGAACGATTCGGGTAGCTATTCAGGCCAAAAGGTATAACCATCAGGTGGGTGACAATGCAGTTCGTGATTTTCGAGGGGCAATTCAAAATGGAACAGAGTATGGAATTTTGATTGCTACTAATTATTTTAGTGATTCGGCTAAGAAAGAGGCAAAGGATCCGTCGAAGAGTACGCCAATCACATTGCTGGATATAGAAGATATTGTTGATTTGGTCGAAAAATATCAACTCTTTATAAACAAGATCGAAACTTACGAGTTAGGTTCTTTTTATTTTGAATGAGCTACGTGACAAGATTTGAGATAGTGTAAAAGAACATCCTTTTGGGATAGAAAAAGAGGTTTATTGATATGAGGTATTTTGAAGAAATCGCTAAAATGTTTGACGCGACCTTAAGTAATCCAGCGCGTGATGTGTACTCCAGTGTGCCTAATTCGAGTTACAAAATATGGCTTCCATGGTTGGATGGTCACCAACACGGTAAATGGCTAAACGAATGGGATTATGATAAAGGAGAGATTCAGGAGATTAATGAGAAAGCGTTATTTGACGCTCATGCTGAATTGGAAATCCAAGACAATGAAATGCGTTTAGTTTGGGGGAACTTTGCTGATGGGCCTAGATTTCTAGGAGTTTTCCAGTACCAACAGTCCAGAAGTAAGCAGGGCATACGAATTTATAAACGCGTTTAAAAATAATGAAAACGTGAAAAAAGCAAAAAAATGTTTGCTGCCGCTTTGTATGGTTGACAAGTCATGTAAAAAAAACATGGCTTTTTTAATATTCTGTTTTCTGAAGATTCTTTAGCTGATAACTATTTGAGCTCTAATACATGGTAAAAGCGTAATACGGTTAAAATACTGTAATTTTATTCATAAAAAGAAGATAGGTCGATGATTTAGAGTTGTTAGATCGT
>DMZB01000225.1 GCA_003482405.1 Lactobacillus sp.
CATTAAGACCAACCTTTCAGAACTATCAAAACGTGTAAATGTTTCTGAATCAGCTGTTTCTCAAGCAATTACCGGTCTGATGAAGAAAAAGTTTATTAAGTCTGAATCTGATGCTAAGGATCGTCGTCGGCATTTCTTAACACCAACTAACAAGGGCGATAAAGTTGTCAAAGATTTTCGCGTTCACGAAAGAATTCTCATTGAAGCCTTAGCAGAAGCTATGGGACCAGGCTTCATGCCGTCAGTCACCAAACTTTTGGAAACTGCTCGAAAGTACGGCTTCACTGATTCTGATACTAAGTGCCAATAAGCAAATAATTTAAAAGAAAACAAGCGTCCTGACTAGGTTAATTACCACGTAAACCCAATCAGGACGCTTATTTTATTTGGCTAATTTTATTAGTGTAAAGGTTCGATAATCTCTTGAACCAGTCGAATTCGATCCGCATATTGTTGCCATAACGGTTTGGCAGTGACTTCGCGGTTTAATTTAGTAAACGGCAATCCATCAGTTTCTACACTACCGATCTGACCACCCTTTCTAGTTACAATCAATGGCCACTCAACATCAATCATTTTTGCGTTTGAATCACGGACAATGTCCGCAAGAAACTGCTGGCGAATAATGGCCGCACCGGATGTGAAATCGGTAAACACTGTCAGTCCAAAAAAGGCTGCCGCACCTTCATTAGTACACTTTTCAGTATCAACCCAAGTAGATGGGTAAGTTGTCATATTCACTGCGGAACGATTGATACACGTGTAGTCTGATAAATCCGCAGTTTGTATTTCCGCCAATAAATGGTCAAGCTCCGATGGTGCCTTTAATATCATGATGGCAAGTTTATCAAAATCGATGTGCAAAACCAACGCAGACACCGATAACGAACTGGCTTGTAAATATTCTTTGACTGCCAAACGACGTCCGTTTGCTGCACCAATCTTAGGCACTGAAACAGCATTTACATGGCTTTGCTGAAGTGTCTTTAAAACAATGTCATCGGTCACATCAGTCACAGTAATCGTTGCTTCGTCAAAAGCACTTTCAATTGTATCTAATACTTGCCGCAATTGTTGCGTCGGTAAGGTCAAACGATTAATCGTACTGATTAAATTAATTTGATTCTTTCGTGTTGTTTTCGACATTAATATTCCATCCAGTTGCACCAGTATTATTAATATTTAATTCATCGACATTTAAAAAGCTGACTGATTACCACGCAAGTTCTACTTCTCATCACCAAAGTACCAATCAAAGCTGGTCAGCCAGTAACTGGTACGCTTATTTTGCTCCATACCAGCCAACTGTTTCATATCGTCATCATCGAGTTCAAAATCGAATACATCGGCATTTTGTTTGATGTACTCTGGGTGAACGGATTTAGGAATAGTCACCAAACCATTTTGCAGATCCCAACGAATCAACACTTGTGATGCAGATTTACTGTGTTTTTGCGCAATCGATTGGATAATCGGCTCCTTCATTAGGGAACCACCTGTACCACCTAATGGCGACCAGGCTTCTTGCTGGATGCCGGTATCAGACAAATATTTCTTCAGTTCAGGCTGCTGCAGCCATGGATGGAACTCAACTTGGTCAATCATCGGTGTCACATCGCTCAATGCAATCAGTGATTTCATCGTGTTTTCAGTGAAGTTGCAAACACCAATAGCCCGCGCTTTGCCATCTTGATACAGCTTTTCAAAGGCTCGCCAAGTCTCGGCCCACTTGCCCGCTACTGGCCAGTGAATGAGATACAGATCAACATAGTCTAAACCAAGCCGTTGCAAACTTTGATCGAAATTTGTCAACGTTGATTCATAGCCTTGATCCGCGTTGGCAAGTTTGGTCGTCACAAACAGATCCGCACGCTTTTTACCGGCAGCTGCCAACCCTTGCTTGATACCTTCACCGACCTGGGTTTCATTGCCATAAGCCTTGGCCGTGTCAATCATCGGATAGCCTAACTGAATGGCCGTGCTGACTGCATTAACGGCATCCTTGGGTTCAGCTTGCCAAACGCCGAGTCCGAATCGAGGCATTTCGACCCCGTTTGATAACGTTGTGGTGGCATTAATACTCGTTATTTCATTACTCATCTTTGTCGCTCCTTTGTTAATTCAACTTTTATGATAATGAAGTCCTGGTGGAAATGCAAAAGGTAAGCGCGACAAGCCTTTTGAGCGATACGCTACTCTTTTTTTACTAAAATGGGTATACTGAATAGGTGAAGTTATTAAAGACAAAAGGAAGAGAAGCTATTCATGATTACATTGAAATCACCTCGTGAAATCGAAGGTATGCGCAAGGCTGGTGCCGTCTTGGCCGGTATGCACATTGGTTTACGTAATATTATCAAACCAGGTATCTCAAGCTGGGACATCGAAAAGTTTGCGGTCCGTTATTTTGAAGAAAACAACGCTAAGCCTGAAGAAAAAGGCTTTGAAGGCTATGACTTTGCCACTTGTGTCAGTGTTAACGATGAAATTTGTCACGCATTCCCACGTAAGGACTTACTGCTGAAAAACGGCGACCTTGTTAAGGTTGATACTGTTATCAGTGTCGATGGTTACATGTCAGATTCTTGCTGGGCATTCGCTGTTGGCGACGTTAGCGATGAAGTTAAGAAGTTGATGGAAGTTACCAAGAAGGCACTTTACTTGGGTATCGACCAAGCCATTGTTGGTAACCGGATTGGTGACATCGGTTATGCCATCCAACACTATGTCGAAGACGAAATGGGCTACGGTGACGTTCGCGAATATGTTGGTCACGGGATTCAGCCAACCATGCACGAAGACCCAATGGTTCCCGCATATGGTGAAGCTGGCAAAGGTTTACGTTTGCGCGATGGTATGACCATTACCATCGAACCCATGGTCAACGT
>DMZB01000310.1 GCA_003482405.1 Lactobacillus sp.
ATGACCATTAATTCCAACTCGCATCCGGAAAAAGTACCTATAAACGTCCTTGATATTTTTCTTGATGAATCAGGAAAAAAGTCTAGTGAGGTTTCTTTAATTGGTGCCGTATCTATACCAGATATTCTTTATGCAGATAACACCACTACTGATGAATCCATTGGGCAACTAAATAGACTATTAAAAAGCAACTCTCTTGGTTTTCACTTTACTCGTTATACTCCGAATGACTTTAAAAAGTATAAAGCTTTAATTGAGACTATATCCAAAGTCCCAAACGTAATTCACATCAACGTAGTTACGTTTAAAAGACAACAATTAAAAGCTCATCCACTTCTCTCTAATTCTGATATGGAAAACATGATTTACAGCAAGGTTCCTGAACAAGTCATATACGGATTGTTACGAAACTATAGTAACCTCGAGCCATTGAAAGCTCATATTTATATTGAAAATTCTAGTGAATATGAAAGTCGACGAATTGCCGAAAAGGTTAAAGAGCAACTGAACATTCATTCCTTATATCGCTTTGATAACTTTATGGTATCGAAATCTATCCTTACCCCCAAGAACACACAAATAGGTTTGGAATTCACAGATACAATATTGGGAATTATACGAATCATTATTCGCAGTATACCTCTCCAAAGCCATAGTATGCACGAACACTCGAAGCTAGTTTTTATTGCTCAAATGATGCCCAAACTGGAGCAGATTTTTAAAAATGTACGTATTTTTGAATTAGCGGAGCAAGATCACCTAACAGAAATTGACTTTTCAATCTACCTAAGCCTTTTTCAAGCAAATTTATCGGTTTTAGATTTGGAGCCTTAAGTTTTTTACAAATATTCCCCATACTATTCGCTAATCTTTAGTAGTCATTTTATTTTTCGGGACGGCCTGAATAAAAACGGTCGCAATGACTAACACAATTCCAATACCAGCAATGACTGTAAAACGAGTGCCCATAAACAACACTGCCACCAAAGTCGCCGTAATGGGCTCAACCGCTTGCAAAATTGCAACAAGCTGAGCAGAAATCAACGGAATACTCTGCAGTTCCATGAGATAGGCGAACACGGTCCCTAAAATGACCATAAAAGCCATAATCCAAAATAATGACCAGGAAAATTTCGGTACGTCATGCCAAACGGGTTTGAAGAAGTTAAGGGCCAGCCCGCCAATCAAAAACGACCAAGCGACGACTGGTACGGGACCATACTGTTTCAAAATATGGTTCGGCAACAAAATATAAACTGCATCAGAACCAGCAGTCATAATTCCCCACACCAGTGCCAACAATGACACATCAAGCGTGCGAGGATTTCCGTTTGTAATGAGTAAAAAAGTGCCGATGACCGCTACGATTACAGTAATGGTATCAATTCGACTTGGCCACTGGCGATAACGCAACGCCAGGAACGTGATGACAATCACAGGTGCTGTAAATTGTAGGACCGTGGCGGTCGCTGCATTGCTATAACTGATCGTCATAAAATACGTCAACTGAATACCAAGCATGGCAAACACACTAAATAAAACTAGCACAATCACATCCTTGGGATGATGCCAGATTGCCATAACCCGTTGATGCCCCTCAGTTACGAAAGCAAAGCTCAATAAAATAATGCCACCCATTAACAGCCGAAAAACGACCATCCATGTGGGTGAAACGTTCAGTTTGGTAAACAAAAATTGACCAAAATTTCCTGCGATTCCCCATAACATTTGACTACCAACTGATAAAGCAATTCCTTGCTGAATCCGCCCAAAATGTCGGTTCGTCTTGGCCGCGTTCACTGAATCAGTCATTTCATTTTTTAACATTTATCCCCATCTCCCTCTCAATGTCGACTTTTTAAATTTAGCATATTGTATACAGTATGTAAAATCGTTATTACGAAAGATGGGAGGTAGACAAAAACTATATTAGAAGCAAATGTGCTATTGAGGTCAGTGCTCAGGGCCACATAGTCTTAACGCGTTCACGAATGAGACACTGCGCACAACCTGAAAATCCCACCGCATAGGCAAAGTTCGCCTACACGGTGGGATTTTCTAGTTATTGCTCGGTTTCACCCGGGTTCGTTCTCTTATAGTCTAGCCCTGCGTGCCGTTATGGAAATGCGATGGTACAGTATCTGGCATGTTATTTAATGTTGCCATGTCGTCTGGCTGAATCGTGAAGTCCAACTCCTTGTTTGCTTCAATGTGGGCTGCACTCGTTGCTTTTGGTAATGGTAACAAACCATTTTCGATACAGAAGCGTAATGCCAACTGTGCCACACTGACACCATACTTCTTGGCCATCGCTGAAACTTCAGCATTGTTTAACAGACCACCCGTAGCCAACGGCGAATAAGCCTCAACCAAGATGTTGTTCTGTTTCGCGAAGTTAACGATTTTAGGTTCAGTGAAACCAACATAGTATTGGATCTGGTCAACCATTGGTGCAATCTCAGCATCCTTCATCACATTTTGAAGGTCATGAACGTTAAAGTTTGAAACACCGATTGACTTGACACGACCGCTCTTATAAATCTCTTGCATAGCGCGCCAAACGTCGATGTTCTCTTTGTCATGATTGGTTCCGATCTGTGACCATGGCCATGGTGCGTGCACGAGGTACAGGTCTAAATAATCAACGTCCAAGGCATTAAACGTTGAGTCAAAGTCGGCTAAGGTACCCTCGTAGGTCTTTGTTTCACCAGGTAGTTTAGACGTGACGAAAATATCCTTGCGGTCAATGCCTGAGTCACGAATCGCCTGACCAACACTAGCTTCGTTTGCGTAAGCCTTTGCCGTATCAATATGGCGGTAGCCAACCTTCAATGCATTTGCCACCGAATTGTATGCAACATCGCCAGCCGGAATCTGCCAAGTTCCGAAACCGACTTTAGGAATTTTAATACCATTACTCAATTCATAGTTTTCTGTAACTGTTGCCATTTTTCAACCTCCATCTTGTCCAACACAGTCTCGTTTTCAACTGTGACTATAGTTTAAGCCTTTATACCTACTCGAATGCAAGTGGCAAACAATTAAAATTGCAATAATCGTGAATCCGTCTTTTTATTATCGCTAAATTGACGTAAACTAATTCTCAATGAATTTTAATTACTAAACGAAAGTCCTGGTGTTGGTCTTGAAACATCCCTCATTATTTTTAATTTCGGCCCTCTTTTTCACGTTCTTCTTAACGACACACGTGCGCGCCTCAATGTCCACTGCATCAGCGGCAAACGCCATTAACACCCAGCTTTATGCAAGCAGTAAAGTACCAACCATCTTTGTTTATGGCTATTCTGGGACCCACCGTTCCTCGGATTACCTAATCAATCAGTCCGTCACTAATAGCGCAGCGACACGTGCACTCACCGCGACAATTAGTCGTAAAGGAGCAGTTTCATTTACCGGTAAACTAAACAATCAAAATCCAATGGTTCAAGTTCTACTCCAGAATAATCGCCCCAGTGTCCCACAAGAAGCAGGTTGGTTAGTTCACTTATTGAAAGTTTTACACACTAAATATCATGTCGACGATTACAATGCCGTAGGTCACTCAGAAGGCAGTGTCGCCTGGGTTTATGCAAACACTGTCCTTAGTGACGTCAATCGGCGACCACAGCTCAATAAGCTCGTTACCATTGCCGGACACTTCAATGGCTGGATCGGTGGCCCAGGAAAGGGTGTGAATCCCAACACCAACACGTTGGACGATGAAGGTCGGCCAAAGTATCTCAACACCGAATACAAGAAAATGCTCAATAATAACAGCCAGATTCCCATTGGGGTTAGTGTGCTAAACATCTATGGAAATTTGCAAGACGGATCTCATTCGGATGGCCGAGTCACCAACGAATCCTCCGAATCACTCAAATATTTGTTAACTGACCAAATTGCAAGTTACCAGACAGCTGAAATTCACGGCCATGCTCAGCACAGTCAATTACATCAAAACAAAGAAGTTGTTGATAAAATGGATACGTTCTTGTGGGGCAAGGACTAATCGCTACGTTTTTTGACTGAACAAATCACACCATAAACAATCTTCCAACACGGTGCTGGAACAGTCTTTTCTGTTCATTCACCGTGTTTTTTCATATACTAAATTTGGAGTAACCGCATTTTAACGAGGTGATCGCATGCTATCCGTTTCAAACCTAACCAAGCAATTTGGTCCTAATCAGGGGGTCACAGATGAATCATTTACCATTCAAGACGGTGAAATCATGGGACTCATTGGTCAGAACGGCGCTGGCAAAACGACGACGTTTCGAATGATCCTTAATTTGCTCAAGCCGGATAATGGTACCGTTCTGTGGCGTAACCATCCACTCACGAGCAGTGACTACAACAATGTCGGCTTCTTGCCTGAAGAGCGTGGTTTATACACCCACATGTCCATTCAGGAACAAGTCGTTTACTTTGCCGCCTTGCGTGGTCAAAAACCAGCCATCACCAAACAGGCGTTACCTGCGTGGATGGACCGTTTTGCCGTTAAGGGTAAGCTAACCGATAAAATTAAAGACCTTTCCAAGGGAAATCAGCAAAAAGTACAACTTATCGCGACGTTGATCCACCAGCCAAAATTGATTATTTTAGATGAACCCTTCAGCGGTCTAGACCCCGTTAACGCACAATTACTAGAGGATAGCATCGTCGAGATGAAGCGCAATGGCGCCAGTATTATTTTTTCTTCTCATGATATGGCAAACGTCGAACGAATCAGTGATGACCTCCTTATGTTGCGGCATGGGCAGACGGTACTTCATGGCACACCGAATGGCATTCGCGAGCAATTTGGCAACACTCGTGTTCGTTTGCGCTCATCATTATCGATGAAGGATTTGCAGACATTCCCTGGCGTGAAGTCAGTTGTCGCACGCAGCAAAGGCTACGATCTGACACTGGCCGATGAAGAAGTTGGCCACATTCTATTCAAGGCTGCCACGGCGCATGGCTATATCCCAGAATTTTCGCAAGAGCCGCCATCGTTGGACGAAATTTTTCGGATCGAAGTAGGTGATCGTCATGAATAAATTTATGGTCGTCACACGACAAGTCATCCGTAAAAACATTAAGTCACCCGCTTACTTGTTTTCGCTCTTTTTTCCGGTATTGATTATCGCATTCATTGCCTTGTTTGCGTTTATTTCAAACCAAACCAACCAAACGCCAAAGATTGCGATTACCAGTAACAACGCCACTTTGCGGTCAGCACTAATTGCAACACCCTCGCATGGTGATTATAAAGTCAATCGTTCCATTTCGACGAAAACTGTCGCTGAAAAACGATTAAGTCATGAAAAAATTGATGGCTATCTCAACGTGACGACGAAAAAGAGCCATGTAAGTGCAATTTATCGTCAACGGACCAACGGAAATTCACTCGACACCGATACCCTGAAAAACAATTTAAATACCCTTAAACTTCGCCAAATAGCACAGCAACTTGGGTTGACTAGTCAGCAATTGCAACAATTGTTTGAACCGGCAACCTACAAGACACAGAACGTTGCCTATCAAAATGGGGTCGTTCGCCGTCAAAAATCCAACCAACAGGGTGCAAACCTAGTTGTCGCCTTCACTGTTACGTTCTTGATTTACATGTTCATCGCGATGTATACAAGCATTATTGCACAAGAAACGGCGAAAGCAAAAGGTTCACCATTCATGGAAATTTTGGTGCGCAGTGTCAGTCCAGTCACGCAATTTTTTGGTAAAATCACCGGGATGCTGGCTTTAATCGTATTACAAGTCGTTATTACGGGAATTGCTGGTCTAATTGGCATGCGCTACTTCAATCACAATATCAGTTTTCTTGGGAACTTTTCATTCAGCCAGATTCAGCCCGGCATGATTATTGTGCTTGTCGTCTACTTTATTCTCGGCGTCATGTTATACACGGTTATCGCTGCAATGCTGGGTTCCATGGTCACGCGCCAAGAAGAGGTCAGTCAGGCCCTATCACCGCTGACGACGATTGGCATGTTGGCTTACATTGCATCGTTTGTGGCTGTTAATAGCAATGGTTTACTCATTCGAATCGGATCGTACGTTCCATTTTTATCACAAAGTTTAATGCCTGTTCGCTACGCAGTTGGGAATGCCTCACTATCAGAAATGTGGCTCAGTGTCGCAATTTCCACGGTCGCACTCGTGCTCATGACTTGGCTTGCATGTCGTGTCTATCAACATCATGTCCTTGACTATAGTACGCGTAAGAAATGGTATCAATTTTTCAGAAGGCAAAAATCATAATTTTAAAAGTGCGGATATCGTTGACCGCGTTAATTTCAATTATTGTAATTAACGTGGCTTTTTAAAAAGTTTCCCTAGAACACAACCTATTCGTTTTTGTTGGCACACTGAACAAATTAAATAGGCAAATATTGGCTAAAACATGACTCTAAGAAAACGATTTCATAAATTCTCTTGACTATTTTTTATAGTCGCGTTATTTTGTTATTGAAATCGATTTCATAAGGCGGTAACAATATTGGCTAGCCAAGTAACTATCAAAGAAATTGCACGACATGCGGGCGTCTCTGAAACGACCGTTTCCCGCGTACTTAATCAACCAAAGATCGTAAACCCCAAAACTGTCGCCCGTGTTAAAGCCGTGATGAAAGAACTTAATTACCGTCCTAACGCACTGGCACAAAGTATGCGGAATCACACGACTAACACGATTGGCGTGATTATTTCAAACGTTCTAAATCCTTTTTTTAGCACCTTAGTGCGTGGGATTGAAGATACTGCCACCAAACGCGGTTACTCAGTAATCGTTTGTAATACAGACGAGAATCCTGAAAAAGAAATGCAGTACATTAACATGTTAGTGGATCGTCAAGCCGATGGCATTATTTTAGCTAGTACTGGTCACAAACTTGATTATCACGCCATTGTCGGCGACATGCCGATCGTTTTTATCGATCGGAAGCCCAGTGATGAAGATTATAAACGCTATGATACTGTACTAGTCAACAACGAAGAGGGCAGTTTTCAAGCCGTTGATGCGTTGATCCGACGTGGTGCACACCGGGTAAACGCAATTGTCAGCCCTGTTGCAACAACTGGTGTTGAGCGATTAGCCGGCTTTCATCGTGCTTTAAAGGAACATCATATGCGTATTTCCGAACAAGATGTCGCGTTGGATGACTACTTGGGCTACCACACAGCTGAATTAGCACTTAATCTCATTCAGACCAATGACTGTGATGCTCTTTTCTGCGGAAATAATGTTATTTTGATGAATGTTCTGCATGTACTTAAAGAGTGGCAGATTACTGACATGCAATTGGCAGTGTTCGACAATCAACCCTGGTTTGATTTCGCTAACTATCCAATAATCTCTGTAGATCAGCCAGCATACTTGATTGGCACAAAGTCAATGATACTATTGGCAAATCATTTAGCCGGTCAGGCCCACTCAGTCACACATGATATGGTTCAAGCAAAATTAGTGATTCGATAATATGAATCACTTGTTTATGGCACATAATGAAAGCGCTATCAAGCTTTTTGTCTTATTGTTTTTAGTATGGTTTTGTTTTTTTACGTTTTAATGAAATCGATTTCATTAA
>DMZB01000044.1 GCA_003482405.1 Lactobacillus sp.
CGTTAACAAAATCCAGGAACCAGCGCCCAACAAAATCTTCATCAATTAAGCCATAAGAATTTTGCGAAATATCACAAAAGCCTAACTTTTCTGCGTTTGAGTAATTAATTCCATCTTGTTTTTCTTTCACAATAATGGAATTATCTGCTCGGGCTAACGGAACAAATGAATGCTGCAAGATGAAATATTTCTTTTGTTCGCCATTCAAATGTGGGAAAACAAAACTATAAGCCGTATCATCTGAAGCATGTGATAAATCAAAACCCACATAGCAATCTTGATTATCAATTTCGAAATCAGAAACAACTGACTTTTGTATATCTTCTAATTTCAAATATTTATCTTTAGCAGTCTGCAACCACATATTGAGGTTACGGTTAATGAAATCATTTAATGTGCCGTCTTCTAGCTTAGAATCACGTTCACTAATTAACCCTTTCAGTAGGGTATCATGCTTAGCCGGTAAATCTAGTAATGGATTACTTTTCACCCATGTTTCGGGGTTCTCAACTTCATCTTGATCATCCTGCTGCCAAATTAATGCCAACGTTGAATCTTCCGTTCGGCTAGAATCTTTTTCCATCACCTTAGTGAGTCGTCTAACATCACTATACATCGGGACTTTAGGGTTACTGTATGCCGTACTGATAAAAAATGTTTGCCGGTTACTAGTTTGAACTTGTCCAGAGGTGACTTTAGAAATCACATCTGAATTAAAGTTTTCATCCCCGTATTCATCCACAGTAGCAAAGAGAAAATGAAAGGCATCTAATTGTGCACTACCAGCTGTCATTCTTAATATCTGGTTTTGAGTCTTCGTGGACTTTAAAACATCATCATTAATCGCAATATTTTGATCCTTGATCAATTTACGAAATCCAGGCATTGACTGTAAACTATTAAAAGTCTGTTTAATGTAACGCCAAGACTTCTTAGACTGCTTATCAACCGGCGCCAAGTAACATAAATCGGCGTTAAACTGGTCACTAGCCTCGACCAAGTAAGCGTAAAGGATCAAGATATTCAATAAATATGACTTACCATTAGTCCGAGCCACTGAAACCATACATCGCTCAAATCGCTTCTGCTTGTCTTCCTTTGTTCGCCATCCCTGAGAAAGGCACAAGATTGCTTGTTGCCAAATCATCAGTGGTATCGGCTTGTTTTGAGAAACATCAGGGCACATGCGTGCGAAGTTACAGATATTTCGGCATTTATCCAAATCATAGTAATACGGAAACTTATCCTCCGTAGATCGTTTTAAATCATTCAAATGTCTAAACGCTGCTAGTTTAATTGTTTTGCAGGCTAACTGTTGACCAGTTAATACCCGGTAACAATAAACAGTGGCCGGATCACGGTATTTGCTTTTGATTTCATCAAAGTAGCCTTTCCCATCAAGCTGCTGAAAGATTTTATCCAAGTTAGTATTTCTTTGAGTAAAATCAAATTCCTGTACCACTAAAACTCACTTCCCCCATTTAACATCTCTTTAATATTGGGTTCCTCATCGTTGTCATCTGAGAGTTGCAGTAATGAGGCTCGTGCAGATGGTGTTAAGCCTAATTCGTGTGCTAAGCTGTTTAATTTTGCCGTAGCAGAATCAATAATTTGTGATGCCGGATTACGTTTCCAGCCTGCGTTGTCTTCATATGTTTCTCCAGTTCGTTGATTGACCACAGTTTTAGAAACTTTGGTGACAACACCATCTGTTTTAATTGAGTCATAGCCTTTCCGCAATAATTGATAGTTAATACAAAACGCTTCAATTGTTCCCTTGTCGGCCTGTTTAACATATCCTGATGCTTGCAAAATTGGTACAAGTTTCGTCCACATTGCTCGCGCATAACTTGACAGATATTTTGGACAACTCTTTTGAATCAAATCCATTCCAGAAGTTTCCGTTATTAGTTTTTGAGTTCTAACTCGCTGATCCTTGCGAGCATGCTTGTCTGTAGTTAGTTTCATTTGTTTTGGCATTTTTTAGTTCACCTCCAAGCAATAAAAAAGAGCCCCCAATAGGGACTCTTTCAATCTGATTCATTTAGACTAATGAATCACAAAAAAATCATTAAACACACTGTTCGAACGTATACACCCTACAATCGTGAAAAAACGTCTAATTATATTAACTTTTAGGAGGGAAATATACATAGTCATTATAGTAGGGTTATTCATATAAGCAATTTGTGAAATTGCGTGCACCCAGTTATAGTAAGCCCATAAAAAAGTTTTGAATTTACAACTTTTAACGTGCGCTACTCCTGGGCGTGCGCTCCCCTAGGCTTTCACCACCCCGGGGGTGTTTAAACATTCACCTAAATTGTATATTTTTTTGTAAGATTCAAACAGTAAGCTTTAAACAATTTTTTCTTTATATCTATATCACCCAGAGGAGGTTGAAAAAATTGTTTTTAATAAGTAAACCTCATCAGAAATATTTATTCCGATTACCTACAAGATACCACCTGAAAAACACTTTGTCGTTTCACAAAGACATCTTTTT
>DMZB01000207.1 GCA_003482405.1 Lactobacillus sp.
GTGTGGCCGTAGCCCGTTTACTTCACCTGATCCACGTGCCCGTTACGATTGGGCTACTCGGCAGCCGGGATCACACTTCTGACCAAACCAAACAACAGCCCACAATTGCAGATCACTATGGCATCCCCGTGGTGAGTGAGCAACCTGATCTGGCTAATTACACCACAATTGTCGATGCCATTTTTGGTGTCGGCTTATCCCGCGACGTCACGGGTAAGTTTGCTGAGGTTGTGGATGCTATCAACGCAGCTCCTGCCAGCGTCATGGCTGTCGATATGCCGACTGGCCTCGGCACCGACGATGGCAACGTGATGGGCACTGTTGTGGATGCAACGGAAACCGTCACTATGAGCTATAACAAACTCGGTCTGGCAACAGATAATGGTCGCCGTTTTGGCGGAATCGTTAAGGTTGCCGATATTGGTATCTATGATCCGGAAACACTTAATGCGACTCTGACATTAAAATAATATTAGCCTTCAACACAACAAGAGCTTCAACCCAAAGATATCTGGATTGAAGCTCTTGTTATGTTTTTAGCCAAAAAAATTTTATTTCCAGCCGTCATTTGGATCAATCACAGTAGGAATACCATGTTCGGAAACGTCTTCAGCAGGAATACGAATACCCTTATCATGTTTAATCTCCCACAATGCTTGGCACTCAACCTGTTTATCTAATTTATCATCCAAATTATCTGTCATTTCCATTACTTTACCGCTTCAGCCACTGCTGCGTTGACTTTAGCTTTTTCAGCCTCAATCAGTGCCACGCGACCTTCAATGACCTTAATGTCCATTTGAATTTCACGGGTCAAACCTGCTGTGTTGAGCTTTGGTTCAAAGAAGGCTTTAAATTCCGCCAACCGTTCTGGTGTCTTGAAGACTCTGGCAGTCAATGTGATAAATGTGGCAAATTCCATATCACCACCGACTTTTTCTTCAAGCCATGCCCAGTCGGCACGGATCCAGTCCCAAGCAGCTTGTTCGCCATCTTTGTTTTCCAACAAACTTACGTACCAACCGCGTACATCCTGAGGCTTAACGATGTCCGTCTTTTCAAACTGCGCAACAGTCTTTTTGACCAGTTTGGCATCTTTAGTTTCAGTGATAGCATCTCGTAAGGCTGTCTTGAAACTGCCGTCAGAAGTCTTCTGGTAAGCAGTCAAGAACTTATCAAAGAGTGCCTCATCGCCAAACTGACGCATTTCATTTGCTAAGATAATTGGCCGAATTGTGGCATTCAATGCAACAAGGTTGTCTTCATTGGCGACATAGAGTTGGTGAGCAGCGTCAACAGCATCGGCATCCTTGGCAAACAAAGCGGCGCTCAAGACATAGGGACGCGTCATCTGATCATCGTTAGATTCACCAGCCTTGGCTGTCCAACCCAAGCGAGTCGCTTGTTTAGCACTCAGTTTGCCATACAATTGACGAAGCTTAGCCTCTTCATCAGTGTCAGGTAACGTAAACTTCCGTAAGTTGCCCGCAACCGTATACAGAGCTGCATTCACAATCGTCGATTGACTGTCCGCAAATTGTTCCAACAATGGCACGATGTCTGCATATGAAGCTTGCCCGCCATCTGCCAGCAAACGCATGTCTTGTAATAACTGCAATTCATCGATAGCATTCAAGTCTGCCTTATGAGCCAAGATATCCTGCATCAACGTGTCATCGTACTTCACGATGAAGTGGGAGTTATTGCCCACATTCAAACGGAATGGCTCACCGTTTGTTTGACGTAACTCGTTGTAGTCACCCAATGTGATCTGGGCATCCTTCATAATCGTTGGTGTTTCTTTGAAGTTACCATTTAACGGAATCTGCCATTCACGGCCAGCATCCTTACCGTCACCGACAAAGAACTGTTTCTGTGACAATGTCAGTTTGCCATCAACCACGGCAGCGTTGACAACTGGATAACCTGGTTGTTCCAACCATGAGTTCATAATGGCACCAACATTCATGCCAGATGCATCACCAAGCGCCTTCCATAAGTCAGCACCCGTAGCGTTGCCATAGTGATGGGCGGCAAAGTACGCCTTTAAACCAGCACGTAAGTTGTCGTCACCAAGCAAAGCACGAACCATAACCAGCATCCGCGCGCCCTTGGCATACACAATTGCGCCATCAAATAGAGCATCGATCTCGGCTGGGTCATTGACCTGCACGTGCACAGACTGAACACCGTCGGTCGCGTCACGTTGTAAAGCAGCTGGTGCTTCTGACGTTTGGAACAATTCCCAAACGTGCCAGTCTGGTTCCAAGGCATCCACGGCGACGTATTCCATCATGTTAGCAAAACTTTCGTTCAACCACAGATCATCCCACCACTTCATGGTAACCAAATCACCGAACCACTGGTGCGCCAATTCATGTGCAACAACGGTCGCAACCAGTTGCTTCATCCGAAGTGACGTGTTGTCTGGATCCAAGACAAGGTATGCTTCACGATAAGTGACTAAGCCCCAGTTTTCCATGGCACCAGCTGAGAAGTCAGGCAATGCCAGCTGCCATGAATGTGGCAGTGGATATGGTGTTTGGTAGAAATCTTCATAAAACTCGATTGAACGTTTAGCAATATCCAACGCAAAGTCGAGTTCATTAGCCTTGTGAGCTTTGGTAGCAAATACGCCCACCTTAACACCACTCTTGGTAGTTGTCTGCTTACTCTGCAGATCACCAAATGCGAATGCTGTTAAGTACGTGGACATGCGAACCGTCGTGTCGAAGTAGTGCACGCCGTTTTCAGTACGAATTTCGGGCATGTTACTCAGTACCGTTTCGCCAGGCTGTTCATCGAACTTCAAGGCGATATCGAAAGTGGCCTTAGCCTCTGGTTCATCAATAGATGGGTAAGCTTGACGCGCAAATGTCGTTTCAAACTGCGTCCCAATGATCTGTTTCTTCTCGCCATTTAACTCGTAATATGACGGGTAAATGCCCATCATTGTGTCAGTCAATGGTGCTGAATACTCGATAGCCAACGTTACTTCGCCTGTCTTTGGCAAAGTGATGTTGATGACTTCGGCGTCGTTGTCAACGCTGAAATCAACATCATGCCCATCAGCCTTGACGCTGGTAATGCTCATATCCTTTTGGTTAACCTGAATATCAGTAACTTTGGCATCTCCAGTAATCGTAGATGTCCCACTGATTTTCTTCGTGTCACGTTCAACATCAATGAATAAGTTGTAGTGGCTCGGTTGAAATTTCTGATAAAGTCGTGCTATTTCGGCCATAGTTTCCCCTCATTTTCATTAGAATAATCTAATTATACGACACTTTACTGCTTGATTCTGACGTAATTACCGTTGCGCAATAATTTTATTGGCTTCGTTTTCCAAACGAAATAACGTACCTTCCGGGCTTTGACGGTAATCATTGGCAAAGTTAGCACTCATGGGTTTCACACGGCCAACACGTTTACCCATAATATCTTCGACGACCAGATCGTCACCATCCCAAGTGACGTCATCATAGTGCCCGTCTAACAAATAATCTGCCCAGTATTGCAGTGTATCGTGAACGGCAGCCTTCATAACCTGCTCTTCTGTCACAACGTCTGCACCTTTACGGGTTTCATTTAATTCTTGAACTTTTAATACAACTTCATGCATGTTTTCCGGTATCGTTTGACTCATGTTGTCACCTCATTGATAAGACTACAGTTTCCATTATACCGTTTGCTTATTTTTTTACATACGGGTGAGTCTTGCAAACTGCAATTATTGTTGAAAATGTGCCAAGCAAAATGTTGAACTTTATCACTCATCGTTTCGCCAGACAGGGGCGACGGTGCCCTGGGACCGGTCTCAGTCCGTTTCACGGTCTTCGGCCTCGACTTTGAGCCCCACAAAAACCGGTCTCAAAGCTCGTCCTGCCTTTCTAAGTGGCCCAAACCAGCCACTAAGAAAGGCTTTCATGGCACTCTGCCCCTGTCTGGCTACACTAACATATAGTTCTCACAACAACCTATTTTGTAAACGGGAAAATTACCTAGCCATTTTTATTAATATTGTAATGAAAGCCAACTAACAAAATCATATTTACAAACCGCTTCCGCAGGCCTTGCCTCAAAGCAGATTTGCGGCATTCTGCCATTAAATTTGTTAACCTTGCCACGTAGTTAAAGAAATGAACTTATTTTGGGAGGTCTCAATTTATGGCAAACATTGGTATTAACGGTTTTGGACGCATCGGTCGTGATTCATTTCGGCGGATGTTAACACTTGATGACCCGGAATTAAATGTTGTAGCAATTAATGACCTAACCAGTCCGGCAATGCTGGCCTACCTGTTAAAATATGACACAACGTTTGGCACTTTGGACGCAGATGTAAGCGCGACTGATGATTCACTGGTCGTTAATGGCAAGAAAATTCGTGTTTATGCTGAACGTGATGCTAGCAAGATTCCTTGGGTCGCTAACGACGGCGTAGATATTGTCCTTGAATGTACAGGCTTCTACACATCAAAGGATAAGTCACAGGCGCATTTAGATGCCGGTGCTAAGAAAGTTGTCATTTCAGCTCCCGCTGGCCCAATTAAGACCATCGTTGCAGGCGTTAACGACAACTTGGTTGCACATGACGACCAAATTATTTCCGTCGGTTCTTGTACAACTAACGCCTTAGCACCAATGGCTTACTTTCTGAACAAAGAATTCGGTTTGGAAGTCGGCACAATTACCTCCATTCACGCGTTTACCAGTTCTCAGAACTTGTTGGACGGTCCTAAAGGTTCAAAGTTCCGTCCTAACCGAACTGCTTCGGCAAACACCATTCCACATTCAACAGGAGCTGCCAGCGCAATTGGGTTAGTTATCCCCGAACTTGATGGTCACCTCAACGGCCATGCACAGCGGGTTGCCGTAATTGACGGCTCTGTTTGTGAACTTGTCTCCGTGTTGGATAAGAAAGTGACTGCCGACGAAGTCAACGCCGCCATCAAGCCTTACACCGAGAACAACCCGGCATTTGGCTGGAATGAAGACGAAATCGTTTCTTCCGATATCATCGGCGACACCCACGGGGCAGTATTCGACCCAACTGAAACTGAGGTCACGCAAAATGGCGACTTCCAAGTCGTTAAGACTCACACTTGGTTCGATAACGAATTTGGGTTTGTGTGCAACATGATTCGGATTTTGAAGATGGAAGCTGTGGCATAGGTTTGTTGTAAAAAAGGAAACGATTCTGATGGGTTTTTCATCGAATCGTTTCCTTTTTGGGTTGTGTACGTTTACCAACTTTTATTTATTAGCTAGTTAAGCTTCTCTTTCTTTTTTGCTAGGATAAAGGACCTCTAATATCTTTCGACTACGTTCTCTAGCCCCCGCTTGAATGTAAGCCTCTTTTTCTTCGTCAGTAGCGTGATCTTCGAATTCGTCAGGATTACCATGGTATTTTTCAACCAACTCACGCATAAATTTTTGATCCTTATTTTCCATTTACGATTGCCTCCAATCTATCTCGGGAAATATCACTTGGTAAATGAGCAATCACTGACTTTGCACCATGATAAATATGTTGTTGACTGCCCAAACCAGCGTACATGTCTATCTCTATTCGATCGCCATACTTGTTTAGAATGTCTTCAATGTTTTGTGGTATATTCAAAAACCCATTAATAAACGCTTTTTCCGGAACTTGACGGCCAGTCTTTATTGCTCTTTGCGTAACAAACCGCCAATCAATCTCAGGATCAACGTAAGTATAAACTATCCTAACAGAATAATCATGATTCAAAGCGCGTTTTTCTACCAAAAGTCAACTA
>DMZB01000298.1 GCA_003482405.1 Lactobacillus sp.
ACTTTTTTGTTGCACTTCAATTCACCCATAGACGGTTTTTACGTTACCTGAGAAGGACTAACCGCGTTATGTCCCACTCTTTGTATCTGAAATATTTACTTGAGTCGATAATCTCATCAATGTAGCGCTGCAATAATCAGGCAGACAATAACGAGGCCTAATACCGAATAGCCACTGTAGATTCGCATCAGGCGTGTTGAGCGGTGGGCAAACCGGGTGGCGATGTAACGGGCAATATTGATAATCGTTAATGCTACAAAAATCCAAAACAATATCCATAAGAATGTCATGGTGATACCCCCTCAGCGTGGCAGTTCGTCGATAAAGTGTCGAGTCCCTGGTCAACATCACTGGGTCGCCAAGTTCGTCAATATGGTGACTCATAATCGGCGTCGTGCGGACGTATGTTTGAACCTCAACCTTATTGTAACCGCTTTATTTTAAGATTGATAGTTTTATCAACGATGTTAAAGATAACGGTTTCGTGCTGAAAAGGTTAAGATAAAAGATAGGTTGTTTAGTGTGAAATATTGGACTGGAGGCGGTTGATCATGATTCGATGCACTTGGGGTCAGGAACCGGGTTTGATGCAAACTTATCACGATCAGGAGTGGGGGAAACCACATCGTGATGATCATGCATTATTTGAACTAATGTGTATGGAAATGTATCAGGCTGGATTGTCCTGGCGAACGGTATTAAATAAACGGGCTGCCTTTAATGAAGATTTTTATCAGTACGATCTTGAAAGAGTGGCAAAAATGACAGCAGCTGACTGGGAGCCGTTATTGCAGGACAAGCGAATTATTCGCAATCGTGCCAAACTAGCAGCAACCGTTAGTAATGCGCAAGCGTTCAAAAGCATTCAACAGAAATTTGGCAGTTTTTCAAAGTACTGGTGGGCTTTTGTGAATGATCAGCCACTAATCAACGATGTTCATGATGACAGTGACGTACCAGCACAAACAGAGCTGTCTGTTGTAATTGCCAAAGATTTGAAAGGGCGCGGATTTAAGTTTATGGGACCGGTTGCTGTTTATGCGTTTATGCAAGCTAGTGGGTTAGTCAATGATCACCTCAACCAGTGTGCGTTTAAATAAATGTTATGAATGGGTATGAATTGGAAAAAGAAAGGAATGACCAAACAAATGGCGATTCAACATAAAGAAACGATTCCCGATAATATTGAGGTGCGTGGTGCACGGGTCAATAACCTAAAAAATGTGAACGTTGATATTCCCCTGAATGCTTTTGTAGCCATCACTGGACGTTCAGGATCAGGGAAATCTTCATTGGCTATGGGCGTGTTGTATGCAGAAGGGGCCCGTCGTTACTTGAACGCACTTTCTACTTACACGCGTCGTCGCATTGCCCAAGTTGGTGCTGCTAATGTTGAATCAGTGCAGTATTTACCGTCTGCATTGGCTTTAAGACAGCGGCCGCAAGTGTCAGGGGTCCGGTCAACTGTCGGGACCATGAGTGAAAGTTTAAACGTGTTGCGATTGATGTTTTCAAGACTAGGTTCAATGATCTGTCCAAACGGACACCGTGTGCCACCGACTATTGAAGTTGCCGAAAATGACGGGTATGTCGTTTGTCCGACCTGTGGTGTTCGGTTTCGGGCTCGTGGTGCAGAAGACTTTGCATTTAATTCGAACGGGGCCTGCCCGACTTGTGGTGGTATTGGTGAGGTGCGTCAAATTGCATCAGACCGACTTATTGGTGATGAGAACCTCACGATTCGCGAAGGAGCAGTCGCATCTTGGCACTTGGCTGGCCGTAACTTCATGCCATTGGTGGCTGAGGCAGTTGGGATTCATATTGACATTCCGTATAAGGACCTGCCAGAAAAAGATAAAGACTTAGTTCTGCACGGCAAAAAACAGCCCTATGCAATCAATATTCCCAGTTCAAAGGGTAAAATTTTTCACATGGATAATGCCATGTATGAAAATGCTTATAATGCGGTTGAAGATTCGATGGCCAACACGACCAATGAACGTGCAATTGAACGGTTAAACAAATTTTATGTATTTGATACGTGTCCGACTTGTCATGGTTCCCGATTCAATCCGGAATTATTGGATCAGCTTATTGTAGATACCAACATTGCTCAAGTCAGTCAAATGGATCTAGACCAGTTGGGTGCTTTTGCCGCAAAGATTGTGGACTGGCTGCCTAAGCGAATGAAACATCTTGGCACAGATCTCGTTAAAGAGTTCATGGATAGCTTGACGCCATTAACAGATCTTGGTTTAAATTACTTAACGCTGGATCGTGCCGGGAACACATTGTCGACAGGCGAGTTACAGCGGATTCAGTTAGGTCGAACACTGCGTAGCGAAACAACAGGGGTATTATACGTTCTTGACGAGCCGTCTGTTGGATTGCATCCTGCAAATGTGACGGGGTTAATTAAGGTGTTCCACCAACTGGTTGCACAGGGCAACTCACTTGTTGTCGTGGATCATGACGTTAGTATTATTGCCGCAGCCGATTATGTGATTGAAATTGGCCCGGGTGCTGGTCAACAAGGTGGTACCATCGTGAACCACGGTACGGTGGCTAGCATTCGAAAACATGATTCTTCGCTGATTGCACCATTCTTGAACGGAACTGCACCGATTCGTGAACGACCGCAATTAACTGATAAACAGCTTTTTGCTAAAGGCAAACTTTCGATAGAAGTTGCCCATCGGTTCAATATTGACGATGTAATTGCCCAATTTCCTAAGAACCGGTTATCCGTCGTCACCGGCATGTCCGGAGCTGGTAAAACGACGCTCGTTTTAGACAGTTTAATACCAGGTATCTTGGCAGACGTCAAACACGAACCGTTGCCATCACAAATTAAGCGTTTAGATCGTGCTAAAATTCATAATGTGGTGATGGTTGATTCAGTGCCAGTTGGTAAGAATGTGCGGTCAACAGTTGCTACATACACAAGCATTTTAGATACCGTTAGAAATTTGTTTGCCAGTACCAAAGACGCACAGTCAAAAGGGTGGACGGCTAGCCACTTTTCTTATAATCTCAATGACGGCGCGTGCCCACTTTGCCACGGTACGGGGACAATCAGTATGGATGTCCAGTATTTGCCTGACGTTGAGGAGGTCTGCCCACAATGCCATGGTCGACGATATAATCCAGAGACGTTGGCGGTGAAGTGGCATGAAATGACTGTCGCGGATGTGTTGGCACTATCTGTGGATGATGCGCGCAACGTCTTTGTTGACGTGCCATCAGTTGCTAACACCTTAGGTGCACTTCATGATATGGGTCTCGGTTATCTGCAGCTCGGTGAAAGCACACCGACGTTGTCTGGTGGCGAAGCGCAACGACTCAAGTTAGTGTCTCGCATGGGTCGGCGTCAAACTGGCACGTTGTTTGTTTTTGATGAACCGTCTGTTGGTTTGCATCCCCTGGATATTCAACAATTACTGCGTGTTTTTGATCAGTTATTAAATGAGGGTGCCACGGTCATCGTCATAGAGCATGATTTGGATGTGATGGCGAATGCTGATTATATTGTCGACATGGGACCGGAAGGCGGGACTAAGGGTGGTCAACTTGTTGCTGAGGGAACACCTGCCCAGATCGCAGCGACGAACGATAGCGTAACCGGCAAGTACCTAAGTGTAAAATTGGCTGGTGGCCCTGTGACCGATTGAAACTATTACTGATTGAAGCAATAACCGTTAATTAAATCGAAGTTGGTATTAGAAAATGGTGCTGTACAAGAATTCTTTGCAATCTTGTACAGCACCATTTTCATGTAGGATAGGTCATCTAAGCGAATATCAAAATAATGTAAGTAATCAGTTCTAACAGAATATAGGCAGCTGCTGTATATTGCCCCTTTAGATTGGCGTAATTAATGTTGAACCAAAACGTTAAGATTACAACGGCACTGGCAAGTACGCCTAGTAGTGAAAAATGAAAGAACAGGATGGCACCGATGAGCATTACGCCGGTGATCCCCATAGCGATTGTGCGGCGCTTACCGGCTGACTCAAAAATAGGCATCATAAAAAATAACTGGCACATGAATAAGGGAATGAGGTTGATTAAAAAAGTGGTGGACAAAAAGCGGTTTTGAAAGAAGAAAATGGCACTGCTGATGGGAAAAGTTGACAAGAGCGCATAAATAATTAGCCCCCAGATGTTTTGCAAATTTAGCCAACGCATTTCAACAACTAACCAAAACGCCGAAAACATTAACAGCATGATCAGTATTTCTAAGTTTCCGCGAATAATACCGGAGAATGCCAGCAGCAGGCTAATTAGAATAGGGACGTGGGCCCATAATGACTTGAAGTTTGCCTGAAACATTAAAAAGGTTGTGAGACTCATGACAATTGTATAGGCCAATAATAAGAGTTGATTGCCATGAAAGGCCGCACCAGTAATGCGACCATAATGGATCGGGAAACTCCACCAAATAATGTTTTGTGCAATGCTAAAAATCAGCAGGGATTGCCAGGGTAATTCATTGATGATCTCACCTATATGACGATGAGATTGAGTTCGTGTCGGCATAGAAGGATCCTTTCAAAATCACTGTAATATGTTTATATGCTAATCAACTTTATTCGGACGGTCAACGAAATCACGTCTTTTTTACACGTTAGTAACGTGTTACCATAAACTAGTTATGAGTTTCGTTCCCGATAGGATAAACGAAGAGCAGCGACGTTACCATTTTCGACAAACGTCGCGGTTCCTTTTGTTTAGAGGCCTTGTAACCGGAATTTATTGGATGGGGGAAATATTTATGCAAGAACGTCATTTATTTACATCTGAATCTGTGTCAGAAGGACATCCAGACAAAATCGCTGATCAAATCAGTGATGCAATTCTGGACGCTATTTTGGCTCAGGATCCACAGGCTCGTGTGGCTTGTGAAACATCTGTCACCACGGGACTCGTGCTTGTATTTGGAGAAATATCCACTTCCGCTTATGTGGATATTCAAAAGACAGTGCGTGAGACCATAAAAGGCATTGGTTATACTGATGCTAAGTTAGGCTTTGATGGCGACACCTGTGCTGTGTTGGTTGCCATTGATGAACAGTCACCAGACATTGCACAAGGTGTCGATGACGCGCTTGAACGGCGTGAAGGCGACGCCGATCCGCTCGACCAAATTGGTGCCGGTGATCAAGGGATGATGTTTGGCTATGCGATTGATGAAACACCTGAACTGATGCCACTGCCGATTTCATTAAGCCATGCGCTAATGCGTAAAATTGCACAGTTACGCAAGGATGGCACAATCAAGTACCTGCGTCCTGATGCTAAGGCACAGGTCACGGTTGAGTACGATGATGATGGCAAACCGGTACGGGTCGACACTGTGGTGTTATCCACGCAACATAATCCAGATGTTGAATTGGAACAGATTCGCCATGATGTGATCGAGCAAGTGATTAAGGCTGTGATTCCCGCCCGTTATTTGGATGATCAGACAAAGTATCTGGTCAATCCGACTGGTCGTTTTGTCATTGGCGGACCGCAGGGGGATGCCGGCTTGACCGGCCGTAAAGTTATTGTCGATACCTATGGTGGGTTTGCCCGTCATGGTGGCGGTGCATTTTCTGGTAAAGATGCTACGAAAGTAGACCGTTCCGCTTCATATGCGGCCCGTTACATTGCTAAAAACATTGTGGCGGCTGGGATGGCCCATCGTGTAGAAGTTCAGTTAGCCTATGCGATTGGTGTCGCGCAACCAGTGTCCATTTCTGTTGACACATTTGGAACTGGTAATGTGTCTGAACAGACATTGACCGCCGCAATTCGTCAGGTGTTTGACTTACGTCCTGCAGGGATCATCAAAATGTTAGACCTGCAACGGCCAATTTACAAACAAACGGCTGTTTACGGTCACTTTGGTCGCCCAGACTTAGATTTGCCTTGGGAAAAGACCGACAAGATCGAAGCCTTAAAGAAGGCCGTCGAGGCGACAGAAACTGTCACAAACGTAAGTAAGTAGGACGGTTAGAAAATCGTTACACATAAATATGGCACGACTCCCGGTGGACTGGATTACGATCACACAGACACTGGGGGTCGTTTTTTATTGGTTACGCATAAAATAATGAGTTGAATAAAAAAGGAATGAATAATGAAAAATAAACCAACGAATGTAGTGTTGGTCACAATTGCACTTTTTGTTGCCACCTTCATGTCGGCCGTCGAAGGGACCATTGTGTCTACTGCGATGCCAACGATTGTCGGTGAATTACATGGCGTGACACTGATGAACTGGATTTTTTCGATCTATCTGCTGACCAA
>DMZB01000053.1 GCA_003482405.1 Lactobacillus sp.
TATAAAGGTGACAAGCTATGTGAGCACGCTTTTCCATAGCCTTAACGTGTTTACCACGTCTTGCTGGTTCATAAGCAAAGGTCGCGCCAAACAGCCCCGAGCCCACAATCAAATAGTCATAATTAGCCATTTTATTTCCTCCAAAAATTAAACGCTGCCAGGCAGATGTTTTAAAGACTTTCCCATCTTACCCTGAACGCCATCCCAAAAACCGCTGTTATACTGTTTTAAAACAAAATTACGATTGCCGGCAAACTTGCCTTGAAACACAGTCGTCATAAGCCGTGGATACCAGTAAACCAAATAAAGCGCAGTTACAAGTTTGCTCTTGCCATGTTTGCGCATTGTAAATACCTTGTTGCGAACATTGTAATACGTTCGCCAATCACGCTGATAACGACTGATGGTATCAACCGACGCAATCGCCGTCTTATGGATGATGTGCGCGTCATTAATATTCAATAATTTCGAATATTGTCTGATGCGTAAAGAGTATTCAAAATCATCCCACCAAATAAAGTAATCTTTTTCTGGCAAACCAATTTTTTTGATGATCTTCATGTCGATCACACAGCCACAAAAACTGAACCAATCAATGCTGGTCTCCGCGACGTTTTCAAAGGCATCAGCTGGCATGATTTCTTTTTTAACCCAGTATTCATTTGAGACCGAGCCACGTTGATCACTTTGTAAACGACCATCAGTCAGCATGACATTGCCAGAAAAGGCCCCAATCTTAGGATGTTTTTGACTCGCCCGTTGCATTTTTTCAAAATAGTCGGCTTCATAGATTGCATCATCGTCTGATAAAGCGACCCAATCAACATCGTAAGTACGTGCAACCTTTAATCCTTCATAGAAGCCACCAGAGCCACCAATATTATCTGGCAACTTACGATAGTCAATCCGCTCATTAGTCAGCAAACTTTCTTTTTCTAATAAGTCAGCCGTCCCATCCGTAGAATGGTTATTGATTAAAATAATTTTTTCCGGTTTGACAGTTTGTTCAAGTAAGCTGTGCAGTGCTTCAATCAAAAGCCGTTTTCGATTATAAGTAACAACCACGGCAACATATTTCATCTATAAACTCCTCATCTCGTGAAACTGGCGATTTTGTTCTATTTAATGCCAGGAAGATAACGCTCATTTTTACCCAAACGTCGTTTTAGTCCGTCGCCAAATGCATCACGATAAACTCGACGAATATGTCGCCGGTAGCCTTTGAAACGACCTGTACAAGTCAGTAAAAATTTGGCCAGCATCCAACCATACAGCAATGCATGCCCCCTTATTGGTGAACTTTCATGATCCAACACAGTGACCACGTGATTACGCAGACCGTAATATTCTCGCCAATCAGGTTGATACTGTGCAGCAAAGTCAATGGATGGCACTTTTGTTTTATGAACAAGGACGGCCTGTGGAACGAGTCTGATTGCACTTGTCTGACGAACACGCAGAGAATATTCGATGTCGTCACCCCAAATAAAGAAATCTTTATTAGGTACGCCGATCTTACGAACCAAATTCATTTTAATGAAAGCACCACAGAAGGTGAACACGTCGATATCTCTGGCGTCATCATAGTCTGTCTCTGTGAGCGCATAGGTCTTCAAACGATCCCAGTTACGAATGATCTGGCGTTGATCCACCTGAATACGTGTGTCAGGCAAAACGACTTTGCCCGCAAATGCCGAGACATTTTGACTTGCCTCAATTTCATCACTTAGTTTTTCGAAGTAATCGGCATTAAAAATGGCATCGTCATCTGACAACGACAGCCAATCAAACCGATGCTGCGCTGCAACACGGACACCTTCTGCAAATCCACCGGCACCACCACTATTTTCAGTCATGCGATGATAATCAATAACCGCCTCATTGCTAAACCTACCCGTTGTAAATAATGCATTGGTGCCATCTGTTGATGCATTATCAATCACAATAATTGACTGCGGCTTAATTGTTTGTGCTAGTAAACTGTCCACGGCTTCTTCTAACAGTCTTTGTCGATTGAAAGTGACCACAACCGCACCATAATTTAAACGTGTTTCTTCCGTATTCATCAACATCCTCGTTTTATATTAATACTTATTACCGGGTAAGAAAGCGTCATTGCGGCCCAAACGATTATGATAACCGTCGTGATATCCAGCGAAATAAGCACGTCTCAGGTACTTAGCAACCTTACGACGGTCACTTACCATGACCATAGCTAGTAGTTTGCGCGCCATGACATAATATAAATACAAGTGCGCCACAACATGGTTGGTTGAGTGCTTGCGCAACATCGCAACGCGATTGCGGGTCACATAATACTCTTTCCATGGCGAAATGGTGTGACCCTCATCTGTCGTTTTGTGCGTAATTAATGCCTTAGACACATTCAAAAAGGTCCCATATTTACGCGCTCTAACAGCATATTCGAAATCATCAAAACGAATAAAATAGTCCTTTTCAGGCATCCCGATCTGATCAATCAGTGACCGCTTTAATACCACGCCACAAAACGAAAATATGTCGCAATTAAAATCATGTGTGTATTCTGCGTCAGCTACTGGTTTGACGGATAGTGTCGCCGTACTCGTTAATCGTTCCCGATGAGGGCTATCAATGGGCCCGCTCGCTAAACGGACTGTTCCTGTCAACACACGCTGATCAGGATGATCCATCGCCGCCCGGTTTAATAATGCAAAGTAATCCTTAGCAAAAATAGCATCGTCATCTGATAAGCTAATCCATTCTGCCTGTTCCTTCTTTGCTTCTTCAAGGCCACGATAAAAGCCCGCAGAACCCCCAACATTTTCTGGAAGACGCACATACTTCAGTCTTCCATCGACCTTACTTTCCTGATCAAATGTTTGTTTAAAAAGTTCAGGTGTACCATCCGTCGAGCAGTTATCAATAACAATAACGCGCTGCGGTGACTCAGTCTGGTTCAGTAAACTTTGAACCGCTTCAATTAATAATTCTTTTCGGTTGAAGGTGACAACCACACTCACATAATTAATGTTTTTCCCTCACTTTACCGATGAAAAAAACTTTCGTTTCAAAAATGAACCGCCCTTTTTAAACCAGTTCTGTTTTTCCATAAACACAAAGTTAACTTCTTTATACGGTAGTTGATTTGTATAGACCCACGTGTCGACCAATAGCTCGCTCACAAATCCATAAACGCGTGAGTTATAAGCGTCATACTGTGATGGGTCAATTTTAGTTTCCAGCTCAGCAAGGATTGGAAACATCCAACTGCAATAGGCGTCATACTTCGCCTTTTTCATGATCATCATGTTAAACATATGCGCTGATCGCTGCTTTAATACCTTATCAAAGGCTGGCACATAGCTTGGATATTTCGCGGCTAAAATTGCACGCGTCTGTGTCAGTGGTTCTGCTGGGTGAATGTGAACATAATGCGAATAGTTAGTTTCGATGTAGTAATGCCGTTTTTTTGGCAAAATGATGTCCGTTTCTCGCAACAAACGGTCGACCTGAGTCTGATTTAAAATTGTATCGAAGGATCGTTTATGCCCCATGCTAAAATGCCGACGATAGTGCACTAGTCCAACAGCATCCGCTGACAGGTTTTTCCAGCCCCAATACAGCGCAGTCAACTCATTATAAGTCGAGTTCTTAGCCGAAATATTATCACCTGTATTGTCACCCTGAAATGTATCATTAACGTCTGGATGAAGATCCTTACCGACAAAAACGGGCAAATATAAGTTCGTATCCTTCGGCATTTGATAATTTTTGTGCGTAGCAACGATTATTTTAGTATTCATGCAACCTCTTTATCCTTATCTAATGCTTTCGTAGCAATTGCAATCACACTGATGTAGAAGAAAAACATAATCAGCATATAGTAATCACTCCATGAGAAGACCAACACAGCAAGTACCGCATAAATCATCACAGCGATGTCAAAAGCATCCAGCAGTGTAATGTACAACTGGCGATCTTTCAAGTCTGACTGGCGCAACTCGGTCTTCAAATTGTAAGCGCGTTTTAAACGTTTAACGATGTAATACAAAACTGGTCCCACAATAATAAGACCATACTGCGCTAACCAGCCACCCCAATTACTCAAAATTGGGTAACTTTCTTTGCGATACACAAAATAGTACTCGGGGTTATCCCGTGTAACGTGAGGCACGAACTGCATCAGGTATGATCCAGTCCAATTATTACCGACCCCAATGATTGGGTGATGTAAAAAGGCCAATACTAAACCAATCGTTCCACCCAGCCGATTATCTGTGCCGCCCTTTTGAAAGAGGTACTGATTCAACAGATCGCGTACAAATGAGGTTCCAAAGTAAGCCAGTACAATCAGCAAGCCTAGCCCAAGAAACGCAAAGTAGTAGACAACCTTGTGAGAAAGATCAGACTTCCAGAACAACGCAATCACGGCCAAAAGAATCACCAGAAAACCAGTTGTTGTCTTTGCTAGTGCTAACACAATGAATAACCAAACAAGCAAAGTTGGATAGAGCCAGTGAAAGGAACGCGTCTCACTCTTCAAAAAATCAAAATGATTGGCAATTGCTGCGATAATTGGTGGTAAAAACACACATCCAAGTTGCGCAGCAAGATAACCTGCCTCTGCTTCAAAACCATTCACTCGGTGCATGGTGACTGCGTAACTGCCCATCCAATACCAGTCACCACGTTTGAACCAGTGCTTTTCGAATAGGCCTGCTAAAAAGTTGACCCATCCGTGTAAATAAGGTGTCATTGCTGCAATGATTTGTGGCAATAAAACCAACACGCTGAAGACGATTAACGAGATTATGGTTGATTTCATAAATGTCTCAATGTCGTGTTGAGAATTTACCGTCATTTGAACCACATACCACGATAGAACGATGGTAAAAACAACAAGGACTACATCCAAAAAGCCATGGATGAGTCCCGCGTTTTGTTTTGACGTTGCATACCGTGTTGAACTCATAAAAATTGCGAACCCTTGTGCAACGATGGCTAACAACGTAAAGTACACGGCTTTAGGAGAAAAGATCGGCAGTTCAAACGAATTCGTCAGTCCCTGAGCTCGGCTTTGGTACAAAATAATCAATAAATATAGAATAACTGGCAATCCCGCAGTTGTTACTGGAACAGCATACGTATATGTCTTCCCGAAAAAACCAATTG
>DMZB01000144.1 GCA_003482405.1 Lactobacillus sp.
ACTACTGACTCCTTCTTACCAATTTTTGCATCAGTGGTATCTTTGTTTGTCAAAATTGATTGGGGCATACTGATGTTAGCATTCTTATTTAACACTACCCTTTGAATTCCCCACGAATCAATCGCTTGCGTATTTTCATTTTGCAGGCCGATTGCCAGTGACGACAATAAAAAAATCAAGTAACTGACTAAAAAAATCATCAAGACAATTAATCCATACCGTTTCTTTTCTTTCTTTATTTCTTCAAAAGCTAAGAACATTTTATTTCCCCTATCTAATACTTTTATTACATCAATTGTATCAAAAAATATAAAAGCAAGTGAGCTTGTTGCTCATTGAACCGCCATTCAATAGTTTGGGGCCAAAATCTTGCGCATGATGAAGCGGTTGCACTATGATGAACACGATGATAACGCTGATTTGTTGGAGATGTAAATGATATGGCAATAAGTGAACAAAAACAGTCGTTTCAACTTCACTTACAGGATTTAACGAACCGTAACGCTGCTTTTTTGGAGACGATTTATGCAGTGGCAAACGGACATTTGGGTGTGCGAGCCAGTAATCCGTTACAAGGCAATCTGCGTTTGGATGAGGGAATGCCTGGTTTATTTGTAAATGGATTTTATGACCTCAGCCACATCACATACGGTGAGTCCTACGCCGGCTATCCAGAAAATAATCAAACGATTGCTCAGTTACCGGACCCACGTTACCTCGTCATTGAAGTCGATGGTGACCGTTCTGATAAAACTAACTTTGCGACCCGTGTCGTGGATAAAAACCTCGATATGGAAACGGGCCTATTGAATGAGTTGTTTGAAATTACGTCGCCTTCGGGTAAAATCATGCAACTGTCACTGTCAACGTTTGCATCCCAAGCGGATGACGGTATTTATTGTGTGAGTTACACGATTCGGCCCATTAACTTTAGCGGCGCCGTGAAGCTGTACAAACAACATCCCTATATTGATCAGGTGTTTACGCGCGACGGCGATATCCGCGCGGTTTCCCGCAATAATATTTTAGACCGGCAGTTTTTAACGGCCGACTTTCCGGCGATGCAGATTACAACCCAACGTAGTCAACTGGGATTAGTGTTGATGTGGCGTTATCTTGGTGAAGATTCACTGGTTAAATTTACCCGTGAAGACGGTGTACCAATGTATGTCATGGATCTGGACCTACAACAGGGACTCGCGGAGTCGTTTGATTTCGGTTACTCAGTGGGACGCATTCACAGTCTGATGGATGTGGCCATGAACCATAGTCAATATTTAAAAAATGCGAATGCCCATTTGGAACATCATTCGTTTTCTTCCTTATTTACTGACTCGGCACATAAAATGCAGGCGTTTTGGCATAACACTGATATCCGTATTGACGGCGATCCTGAAACGCAAAAGGGAATTCGTTTCAATTTATTCCACTTGCATCAGTCAGCTGGTCAAGATGGTAAGACGGGTATTCCAGCTAAGGGACTCACTGGCGCCGGTTATGAAGGTCATTATTTTTGGGACACAGAAATGTTTATGTTACCCGCGTTTATTTACACTGATCCCGAGATGGCGCGAGCACTGCTGACTTATCGCTACCACACATTGGATGCTGCACGGCGACAAGCACGTGATTTTGGCTTGGACGGTGGTGCAATGTTTGCCTGGCGAACGATCAATGGGATGGAGGCCTCACCATTTTTCCCGGCAGGTTTAGCGGCGGTTCACATTAACGCTGACATTGCGTATGCGGTGGCGGAATATGTGCAAGTTTCTGACGATCAGGATTTCTTAGTTAATATGGGATTTGAATTGATTTTGGAAACTGCACGTTTCTGGCAACGGTTTGGTAGTTTCGGTATCGATGGACCTCAGGGTGGTAAGTTTGTCATTAACAAAGTTACGGGTCCCGATGAATATTCAGCGATGGTCAACAACAATTGCTACACGAATCGGATGGCCCAGCATAATTTGCGGCTGGTGGTCAGCTATGCAGCCCAGCTCAAGAAGAGTCATCCAAGTAAACTCGAAGAATTAGGTGTGACAGAGAAAGAACTCGCATCATTCCGACATATTGCAGATAGCATGTATCTTCCGTACGATAAGGAACTGGGTGTAAAGATGCAAGATGATGGCGCCTTTAATATGGAAATTTGGCCATTTGACCAAACACCGCGGGATAACTACCCACTGTTGTTGCATTATCACCCAATGCGTTTGTACCGCCATCAAGTGAACAAGCAAGCCGACACGTTGATGAGTGATTTTCTGTTTCCGGGTGATCAGGATATCGAGCAACTCAAACGGGATTTTGACTACTATGAGCCATTGACGACCCATGATTCTTCGTTGTCGCGGCCAATATTCAGTATTTTGGCGCACCGCATTTTAGCTCACCACAAAGCTTATCGTTATATTGCTGAGTCGATTTTGACAGATTTAAATAATAGTCAGGGTAATTCTCAGGATGGTGTGCATGTCGGCAATATGGGTGCCAGCTGGATGGAAATGACATTTGGCGTAGCCGGGATGATTCGGGCGGATCGTGGCCTGGAGTTTCATCCTCATCTGCCGGTGCAGTGGTCGGCATTGACCTTCAAGATTCGTTATCAGGGCAGTCAGTTTGAGGTCCACATCACGCGCAACCAAGCGCATTTCAAACTGATTGACGGCGACCAGGTTACCGTTTATTGTGATGACCAAGAAGTGGCGTTAAGCAGCCGGGCGCCCGTCAAACGGATGATGACGGTTAACCTGGCGGAGCGGTAATTGGCGAGCCACGAAGCAATAGATAAAAAATTGCCATTGAAGCGATCCTCAAGCATTAATCGATGTGAAGGATCTCGGACAGCACAAAATCGGTGACGTGTAGAGCTTTGCTTGTACGGCACCGATTTTGTGTATGTTTCATTTTTGGATGGCACAAATGCTGTGAAACAGTGCCAGACTGTGAAATTTGAGGAGCTAAATAAATTGAAGCGTCCTTATTGATGAGTATAATTTACCTTAGTTAGAAATTTACCTGATTAATATTTAAGCTAGCGAATCTTTGAAAGAGGCGGCGATGGTTAGGTGTTACACCATTTAGCAGGGGAACTGTTGATAGTCATCATCATTATTCTGGCAGTCGCAGTGGTGACTGTGAGTTTGTATGTGTTTCATTCCCGCCGGCGAAAGACAAATTATCTTGGGGATCCAGACACGGACTTGCGCTATTTCATTCAAAAACAAGTCGATTTTAACGATCATGTTGTCGGCTATGAGTGTTTATTAAGACAGCGGAATGCTGATGGATCGTGGACGTTACCAATTCAGATGGAACAGCTGCCCCTACAACGGATCGTGGTGTTACTTAAGCAGACTTTCCAAACATTGCCGGCTCAAGAAATAAAATTGGCCATCAACCTGTCTTATTCACAAATTGTCAGTGCCGATTTCATGTACTTTGTTCGCTGGGCAGTTTCAACAATTACGCCCATGGACTTGGTGGTTGAATATGACGCCATCCATCGCTCTGAATTCAGTATTAATCGAAAGCGATTGTTGCGGCGCGTCCATCAGGCCCGGAAACTGGGTATGATTTTTTTATTGGATAACTTTAGCTTAACGGATGCGGAAGTGACTCGGATTGCTTGGCTATTGCCTGAAGTGGACATTGTGAAAGTGTCAGCCGGCGAATTTCGGCAAGCAGAGACACAGGCATGGTCACAACTAAATTTGAAGACCTGGGCAGACGTGTCGACGAAATATAATTTGCAAATTATGATGACCGAAGTGGAAAACAAAGCGGATCAGCACCTAGCTGATCAACTGGGTGTTGGTTTGCGACAAGGCTATCACTTTGGTCATCCTACGAATACAGGAGGTCAGTAGGCGATGCCAAAAAAGCATGGTGACAAGTATGCATTATATACCGATGCCTATTTTGAACGTGGTCATTGGGATGTGAAGATTAAAGAGACTTTGGTAACCTGTCTCGCTTGGCTGGGCGTCGTCATACCAGTATTAGTGACCGGATTGACGATCTTTGCGCCAAAAGTCCTGCACTTGGGTGTGCGGTGGTCACGTAACCAAGGCCTGTATCAACTGAAATTCATCGGTTTGATCCTGTTGTTTGCGTTTATTCTGGTCGCCATTTTTACGGTTTCAATGACGATTATTCAAAATCGTAAACGCCAACACTTAGTTGAACAGTGGCCCACGTACAATCCAATTAACCAAACAAAGCGAAAAGCGTATTTAGAAGCCTTTATGACCGAGCGGTTTGGTCCTGCTGACGCGCGAATGGCGACGCGATATTACCGGGTTAAACCAGAACAAAACATTGATACAGATGAATTACAACAAATTCTAATTAAGCATCATGTAAGTGATTTATAACTAACAATGAGAGGTGAACAAGCGGTGGCATCGCTATTCACGAT
>DMZB01000022.1 GCA_003482405.1 Lactobacillus sp.
CCGCCTATGAGAAATTCACCCATAGACGGCTTTTGGTATGACCTGAGAAGGACTAACCGCGTTATGTCCCACTCGCATTAACTATTCATGTAAAAATGACACGCTATTGTGGCCGTCTGTTTGGTCCCTGAACAACAACTTCATGACTCAAGAATCGAATTCGCTGCATTAAGCGCGCAGCTTTGACTTCCTCTTTTTCACCGCGCTGATTTACCGATAAATGCTGGTCAGCAAGTTGTTGCATAGAAAAAT
The DNA here is from genome assembly GCA_003482405.1 of Lactobacillus sp. Lineage (GTDB taxonomy): Bacteria > Bacillota > Bacilli > Lactobacillales > Lactobacillaceae > Furfurilactobacillus. Next base: position 253 of record DMZB01000022.1, read on the forward strand.
TGGAACTAAAGAATGTTGCCAACTCCTCCTGCATTCGATATTCCAAAATAACACCAAGAACTTCGTCACGAACCCACGAACTCATGGAGTCTGCACCAATATCATCGATCATCAATACTGGTGCCTGCTTAATGGCATCGACCTTTTTAGCAACAGTATTTTCACCAATTGAATTTTTCATTTCAACAGCAAAACTTGGAAAATGAACCAGCGTAGACTGATAGCCCAATGTCGCTAATTCATTTGCAATTGCACCAAGTAAAAAGGTTTTTCCCACACCAAAGTTGCCGTACAGATAGAGTCCTTGATGAAATTCGCGCGGCTTTTGAGAAAAGTCAGCTACAAATTGCATTGCTTGCCGTAATGCGTTTGCCCGTTGCTCATCTTGCCCATCAACGCTATAGTCGCTAAACGACGCACGTTCAATCATCTTAGGCATTGAAACCGCGTGAACACGTTTTTTGAGCATACTTCGCTTTTGCGCCAATAACGTTTCCTCAGTCGGCACGTACGTTACTTCGACGTAATGATCACTCACAACCAATTTTGGTTCATACCCTGGGGCGAAAACTTGGTGCCCAGCCTTTAACTTATCTCGCTGACTCACATACTCGTATAATTTCGAACCATTACGGTCTAAAACATCGTCAGCCAGCTCATTCTGATGATTCTTAATAAAAGTTTGCACATCGGGATCATTAATTGCATTGGCAATTAACCGTTGATAATCAGAGTTAAGATTCTGACGACTGAGTAAATCGCGCATTGACTTTCCTAAATCCTGCATGATTATTGATCCTCCTGATTCTGCTTAGCTTGGTTCAAACGTTGACGTAACTTTTGAATTTCACTGGCATTGTTTGTGGCAACCGCCTCTGATGCTGGCGTTTGAGAAGTCGCATTCCAATCTGTGAGCTGCTCACGCGATTTGGGCGCACGACCACTTTGACGTTGCTGACGCTTAGATTCCTGTTGTTGCGCATAAGCACGCATATGATCAATGGCTTGCTCCGGTGTTTGAACTTTAGCTTTCGTCCAATCATTCGCAATTCGGTCGACGCTATTTTGATACAAAACATTTTGATCGCGATCGCCAATCAAATAGTAAATCAGCATGTTAACGACACTCGGAGCGAATAAATGTCGCGCCATAAACTTTGCTAACACACGTTGCTCGCCTTCGCTGACATACTGATTTTTTTCTTGTTTTAAATTGGCCAAAAAATCAGCCGGTGCGTAAGCCTTAACGGCAGCCACTAATGCCTTGATTTGAGTTTTATCCTGATTATCGCCTGTACTAGTAACCGGCGTTGACCCCGCCTCATCTTTAGGTTCATCTGTGACCACCGATTGATCACTTTGAAATGCCATCGCGACAACTTGTTTAAACCGCTCGGGATCGAACAGATTGGTTGTCACACTAGTTGCCTGCACAATAAAATTAGCTAGCACACGCTCATTTAAACCATACATCGTGGCCTCAGTCACAATTAGATCGCGATGCGCGACAACAGATTCAAGGTTTACGTACTCCCGCTGCAGATAGTCGCTTAACAGTTTGAAATCAACGTGTACCAAACTCGCTTGCCGATTAGCCTGGTGTTGATCCTCTTGTTTTTTAAGTCGCGCTGGGCGATTCGCTAACTGAGCGTCGCTCATATGAAAAACGCTCAAAAAATCTGCCGACACGTTTTGCATGTTTTTAGTGTTTAAACGACGCTGTTCAAACTTTGCGATTAGTTCATCATATCGTTGTTGGCCGACAGATTGGAGCAATAGTACGCTGAGTAAATCATCATCAAAAAACGCAGTCACTGACAATGGTGACTGTAACTGATAAACATAAACATCTCCAAGTGCGTCCTGCTGATAATAGGTATCCAGTAATCCAGCCGCCTCCAGCCGCTGTCTGGCAGCCAAAAAATGATCTAAATCTAAACGTAGCCAGGTCAATAATTCACTGTGTTGTCGGCGTGCTGACAATTGCGGTTGTGCATTAGCAAACGTTTTTAAGCCACTGTACAACCCAAAAGCGGCGACACCAAGAATTGGCGCATACAACAGCCGCCAGCTATCCAATTGCGAATCATTAGCGGCGGGCAACGTCACCACAAAACCTGATCTGGGTGTGAGTGTTGGTCGTTCACTCATGATTCACACTTCCTCCTGTTTGTAGATAACAATTAACGCTTGTCGGCGCGTTTGTCACGCTCAACCATTTCCTTCATTTCATCTAAAAAGACACTCATGTCCTTAAACTGTCGATAGACACTCGCAAAACGAATGTAAGCAATTTCGTCCACATCCGCAAGTTCGTTCATCACGTATTCACCAATGAGTTGACTCGAAATTTCGTTTTCACCAAGTGCTCGAACTTTGCTTTCAACCTTATCGACAACCGTATTCATTTGTTGCATTGTGACTGGGCGCTTTTCCGCAGAGCGAATGATGCCGCGTAAAATCTTCTCACGACTAAACTCCTCGCGGGTGCCGTCCTTTTTGATGACTAATAATGGGGCTACTTCGACTCGTTCAAACGTCGTAAATCGAAAGCCACACTTTTCACACTCACGTCGTCGACGAATCGCCTGGCCCTCAGCCGTTGGACGACTATCAACAACTCTTGTGTCGTTATTGTGACACCGTGGACACTGCATAGTCTATTTGCGCTCCTTTAAAAAATTCAGATTCGGTCAATCCGCATTCTGGCGGACTTTGTCAAGCAAGTTTACCACTTGTAGACGGGTTTCTTCAAGCCGTTGTGAATTGTCGACAACGACATCCGCAACTGCGACCTTCTTGCTTAGGGGCATTTGACTATTAATACGTTCATTGGCCGCCGCTAAAGACAACCCGTCACGCGCCATTAAACGGGATAACTGGACTTCCCTCGGCACGGTAACGACAACAATCAGATCAACATCTGCTTCATAATGCTGTTCCAGTAGCAGTGGTGCATCTAAGACGACAATGGGCGTGTCATGCGCTCTCAGCGCGACAATTCGGGCACCAATCACTTGACGAATAACTGGTTGAATAATGTCATTAAGTTGCGCCAGTTTCTTCGGATCGCCAAACACCAACTGACCAAGGCGACGACGATCTAACCGTTCATCGACAGTTAATATCTGTTTGCCGAAAGCTGCGATAATCCGCTTGAGGACTCGACTATGAGGTGCTACGACCTCACGTGCAATTTTATCTGCATCAATGATGGGAACTCCCGCATCTGCAAACATTTTAGAAACGGTCGACTTTCCGCTAGCAATCCCGCCAGTTAAACCAATCACTGTTGTCACTTTGTTGACCTCTTTGTCTTGGCGGCCACAGTCTGGGCAGCCTTTTTGGTCGCAGAAATGGTCGCTTTTCGCAACTTCTGCTCTTTCGGACAGAAAGTCGTACCACGTTCACCGACTTTAATTTTGACCATTTTAGTGCCACACCGTTCGCAGGGTTCCCCGACATGCCCGTATGCATGAAGTTCATTTTGAAACTCGCCCGCGTGACCAAACGCACTGTACGTGAAAACCGTTGTGCCATGATGGTCAATGGCCAATTGAAGTTCTTCAAAAATATTAAGCCGCAGCCGTTTGATCTGTGCCAAGGTAATCGAGTTTGCAGGCTGCTCAGGATGAATCTTACTCATCCAGAGCACCTCATCACAGTAAATATTGCCCAGTCCCGCAACGTTATTTTGATCAAGCAACCAGGTTTTAATGGCCTTACGGCTTTTAGCCATTTTTGCCTTGAGATAGCTGACACTTAAAGTCTCCTCAGTGGGCTCCGGACCGAGACTTTTTAGACCCCCGACAGTATTTTCATCACCAGTATGGATGACGATCATCCGGCCAAACTTACGAGTGTCGTTATAACAAAGGAGTTGACCATCACTGAGGTGAAAAACCACGTGCGTATGATTATCGATGGGCGTATCAGCGGGTGCCCCAAAATACTTACCTTCCATCCGCAAATGTGACACCATCGTTAACCCCTCATCAAAACGAAATAGCAGATATTTACCACGCCGATCAACCCTTGTTACCGTTCGTCCAGTTAATAGCTTCGTAAATTCAACGGGGCCATTCATGACCATCTTCGGATAG
>DMZB01000184.1 GCA_003482405.1 Lactobacillus sp.
TCCCAGCAACCTGGTTCTTATCAGTTAGAACGCTTGGTGCTGGAATCATTTTGTTGTTGATCAGTTGGTTTCGAGAGGGGTCACACATTTTTGATTTGTTTAAATCATGGCGCCTTGTTGGATGGCTACTGGCCTATGCAATTATCGGTTTAATGGCAAACTTGTTTACCTTTTATATGAGTATAAAGACCGGTACCGCCGCATCAGCAACGATTTTACAGTATCTGAGTCCCTTATTTATCGTGTTAGGTGCATTGGTATTCAAACATGAGCGGCCACTGAGAACGGATTTGATTGCATTTGGTATTGCATTACTAGGGGTGTTTCTGGCCATTACAAAAGGCAATATTCATTCGTTGGCAGTACCTGTAAACTCACTAATTTGGGGTATTTTGGCTGGTGTCACAGCTGCATGTTATGTTGTGTTACCCCGTAAAATTGTGGCTAAACATTCACCGTTTGTGGTATTAGGGTGGGGTATGTTTATTAGCGGCATTTTCTTCAATCTTTGGCACCCGTTTTGGGTTAATCCGCCAGCAATAACTGGCAAACTTGTGATCTCGATTAGTGCTGTAATTTTAATTGGTACGATTTTTGCTTTTTCATCATTACTGTACAGTCTGAACTTTGCACCATCTGCTGTCATAAGTATTGTGGACGCGCTGCAGCCTGTTGTAACCTTTATTTTAAGCATCATTTTCTTTCATTTACAGGTTAGTGCGATGGAAGTCTTAGGTTCCGTACTGGTTGTCATTGCGGTTTACTTACTTCAGCGAATGGGCAGTAGTGCAACTTAATGTCCTGTCTTGGGATTGCTGGTATATTGCTTATTGGTATCAACAATTTATTAAGCTGCAACATACAATTTGAAAAATAAATTCAAAAAAAGAAGCATCGATCACGGTTAAAACGATGATCGATGCTTCTTTTTTTAAGAATCCTGACTTGCAAATTTACATTTTTTTAATGACGCGATACTTTTTACTGTCCTTCGTTTCTTCAGTTTGATCGGCTTGGTCAAACAATACATATGGCTTACCATCTGTCTCAGAAACAATAAATAAAGCGTGTGGGTGCTTGTGCTTATAAATTTGGGCACTCTGATATACCGCATTATAATCGTGCGCATTAGCAATCGCATCACCTGGATTAAACAACACATGTTCTTCTGTCATATCAGATCAGCCTCCTTAATTTTGAGTGCTAAACTAATAGTAATCATGCACGTCGTTGGCTTAAAATGCAATTATTCGGCCTTTGCCAGTGCCATCGGTAAATCCAACAGGTCTTGTAGATAATGAGCCAAACCATCGTGGTCGTTGTCTAGTGGGGTGACATCCTGGGCGATTGTCTTTAACTCGCTGATCCCATTTGCCATGGCAACGCCCCAGCCAGCGTAACTGATCATGGCGTGATCATTGCCTTCATCACCGAAAGCAATAATGTCGCTGCGGTCAATGTGATAAGTTTTTGCCAGGAATTCAAGACCAGTGGCCTTCTCAACACCTTTATGGGCAACTTCTAAGACTGGCCAACTACCGCCCCAAACATTCATATCGATATGATTGCCATACCGTTTTTTGATATTGCCAATGAGTTGCTGACGATGATGTTCGTTAAAGTACAACGTTAATGCCGTTGGATCAACATCAAGGTTGTCTGCATTCAATATTTGTTTAGGCTGCAGCATCGTTGGAAAGAAATCAATGGTGCCATCACTGACTTGATTGGCCCAAACGTTGGTTTTATTTTCAGCGGCAATCGTTTCAATGCCTAAGTTTTGCTGATGGGCAAGCAAATCCAGCGCAATATCACGGTCAATTGTATATTGATACTCGTGACTCCAGCGTTGATGTGGTAAATGTCCAAGTGAGCCGTTGAAATTAATCATGGCACTGTGAAGTCCTAGTTGATCATAGTACTGTCGAGAAATTCGGTAAGGGCGGCCAGTAACAATGCTGACAATATGTCCTGAAGCGACGGCCGTTTGTAAGACTTGTTTGGTAAAGGGCGAAATTGCCGATTGGTTATTAAGTGTGGTGCCATCTAAATCAATGGCAATGAGTTTTCGATTCACAAATTCATCTCCTTAAGACGGAGACCGTCTTAAAATATCTTCGTTCTAATTTACCGTATTCGCCGTGAGTGTGCAAGGTGAGACCCTTTATTTTTAGTGTGTTGATGCCTTTAAAAACGTGACGCAAAGGGCAATTCGGTGTAAACTGATTCGAGTATTCATTAAACAATGGAGGCATATCATATGCAATTACCGGCAGGGTTTGCCGAAAAGTATGCGACGTTGATGGATAAGGCAGAGCAAACCGCCTTTTTGGCAAGCTTTAACCAGCCGATCCACCAAGGTTTTCGAATTAATCCACTAAAGGCTAATCCAAAGCCAACAGGCGTAACACTTACAGATCCGACAGGTATTCCAACTGGTTATTATGGTCACGTTAGCGGACATACACCAGCACACACAACCGGGACCGTGTACAATCAAGAACCTTCAGCTACATATGTCGGTGCAGTTGTTGATGCCAATCCCGGCGAACGCATCCTTGATCTTTGTGCAGCACCTGGTGGAAAGTCGACACAAATCGCAGCCGGTCTTAATCAGCAAGGACTGTTGATCACAAATGAAATTTTCGCTAAACGTGCTGCTGTATTGGCTGAAAACATGGAACGTTTTGGTGTGAGCAACACGATCGTTCTCAATGAAACACCCGCGCATATCGCGGCACAACTACCGCGATTTTTTGATAAAGTCGTCGTTGACGCACCTTGTTCAGGTGAGGGTATGTTTCGTAAAGACCCGGATGCCATTCAATATTGGACGCCTGATTACCCAGTAGAATGCGCAACGCGCCAACGTGAAATATTAACTGAAGCGGTGAAGATGGTTCAGCCTGGCGGTCAGCTTATCTACTCAACCTGTACGTTTGCCCCAGAAGAGGACGAACAGATGATGAGCTGGCTCATTCATACATTCCCCGAATTTGAATTGTTGCCCCTGCCAGACCTTCCTGGGTTAGAGGCTGCTCGTCCAGCCTGGGCAAACAATGATGAAGAAGTAAGTAAAGCAGGGCGGCTGTTCCCACACCACATGAACGGTGAGGGGCACTTTATCGCCAAATTAATGCGTAAGGCGACTGATGCCAGCGTGAAGACAAAGCTTAAACCAGCTCAGCTGCCACGGCCGGAAAGGTCAGCTACTCAGTTGTGGCGAGACTTTGAAAGTCAGCACTTTACACAACCAATTACACGTGAAGCCGGTTTAACTGTGTTTGGCACACAACTATACGCTGTACCGGCATTAACGCCAGATCTAGGCAAATTGAAAATACTGCGTCCCGGCTTACATCTTGGTACGCTCAAGAAGAATCGCTTTGAGCCGGCGTTTGCATTAGCGCTTGCCATTCATCCTGATCAATATCAACCGACCGTGTCACTGAATGAATCACAATGGGCGGCTTTTGTTCACGGCGACACGGTTACGCTGACCACGCCACAAGAAAATGGTTGGACACTCGCAACAATTGACGGCAACGGCATCGGTTTTGGCAAGGTTGTTGGTCAAACGCTAAAAAACGGCTACCCTAAGGGACTTCGCTTTTTAGTTAGAGTGTAACCGCGGCCGAACTTCAACATTTAATTCACACAAATACGCATNNATGCGTATTTGTGTGAATTAAAAATATAAACTTTTACTTACCAGTATTTATTGAATTGATAAACCACGTTGCTGACAGTAGCTCAACAATGTTGGTGAGAGCACAATCGCTGTTTGCCTTAACTCACCGACGTTTTTAGCACCAGCCAGCGCGTACAGCAAACGCAGGTCCGCCTGCCATTCCGTAATGACGTTTTGCAATGCAGATTGACCATCCTTAACTAAGACATGTAAGAAATAACCGGCCACGCCCACAGTATCGGCACCTAGAATCAGCGCTTTTAAAATGTCTAAGGGGGTGCGAACACCACCTGATGCCGCGACGTGCATGTCAGTGTGTCTAGCTTCTAAAAGGGATTGAACAGTCGTTTGACCCCAAGTGGAGAGGTAACCTAGTTCTTGATGATGGCGCCGTTCGTTCTCGATCTTAGCAAAGTTTGTGCCGCCACGGCCACTTACGTTGATATACTGAACACCAAGCTGCTTTAACTGGTCAACAGTTTCATGACTCATGCCAAAACCGACTTCCTTCACAATCACTGGCACATTTAGGTGATGGACAATCTCGTTAATGTTATCCAGCCAGCGAAGGGTCCGATCGCCTTCCGGCATAATGAGTTCTTGTGCGCTGTTCACGTGCAATTCCAGTGCGTTGGCCTCTAATAGCGAAACAACTTTCTGTGCGTCTGCCAGTGCGTGACCCGCGCCAATGTTTGCAAAGACGATTCCATCCGGATTCAATTTTCGTACAGCAGTAAACGAACTTGCTGCGCTTGGTTCTTTAAGGAGAATACTTTCCGAGCCAACAGCCATGGCTAATCCCGTTGCGGCTGCTACGGCTGCCAGTTCAGCATTGATTTGTCCCGTACGCGTCGAGCCACCTGTCATTGCTTCAATATAAAAAGGGGTCGCAAGTTTCAGGTGGCCAAACTGACTGCTCAAATTCACCTGATCAACAGCAATTTCCGGCAAACTTTGATGAATGATCTGAATGTCATCAAAGCCAGCCGTGCTGTTGTCTTGATATTGCTTTAGCGCAATGGCAAGATGTTCATCTTTACGATGAGCGTGGGCGGATTCAGTCGTTTTGCTCATGAGAAACTTCCAACTCCTATTCAATGTTTTCTAATTGTCATAGTCTAACTTCAACTCATCACGTACAAAGTAGGTGAGTCGTTTGTTTTCTTAATTCAGTTAGTTCAATTAATTGTTTAACGTTACACGAGATCCATCACGTTATGCACACTGAGTGGCAGCGTCGTAATGCCTTGTGTTTCCCAGTCTTGCAGGAGCGTGTCGACTGCTTCGTGACGGTCAATGAGGACGATACCACAATCACCGCCGCCAGCACCGGATGTTTTAGCGGCACCACCGTGATCTTCAGCAATAGCGCAAAGGCTATTTAGTGCAACTGTTTCAATCGGCACATGACTAAAGGCACTTAAATGCTGCAATAATTTACGATTCAAACGAAGTTCACGTTGAATAATGTCGATTGCGCCATCTCGGAACCCTTGGATCATACGATTTAAACAATCACGGCTGGATTGAAGAAACGTCCGGTATTCCAGTTGATCCATACTTTTAGCCCAAGTAACCTTATCGACAAGGTGTGACGTTGAGGCTGGTGAGCCAGTCCATCCAATTAACAAACGTAAATCAGCCGGCGGCGTCAACAACTCTACGGAAAGACCAGGCCAGCTCAATGCGAGTAAATCAATGAGCGGTAACTCGGCACGTTTGGCAGTCAGCCACTGATGATCAAATGAATGATAAGCGATCCAACCGCCATAAACGGAAGCCGCAATATCGCCCAGTGAGCCATTACCTTGAACATCCAGGTGTGCAATGGCAGCAAGTTTGAACAGGGTGTCCTTGGTTATCGGTAACTGATAGAACTTACAGAGCGCTTTCACAGTACCCACAGTGACAGCTGCAGAAGAGCCAAGGCCAAACTTCTTACCATCTTTACTGTCGAGTTGTGAATTAACAGAAAGATGATAAAACTTGAGTTCACGACCACAAGCACGCGCATAGTTTTCCGTTAGCCGAATTGCAGACAACAAATAATGGAAGGGGTTATCCCGGTTGTCAAAGACGAGTTCATCACCAGCCCGGCGCCAGTTCACTGAAGTTTCTTTGTACTGTTCAGATTCAATGGTGCCAAAGTGTTCACTTTCCTCAATCGTCACTGTCACAAATTGATTTAAAGCAACGATGATTGCAGGGAAACCTGCTTCGACAACAGCATATTCGCCGGCGATATACAATTTACCGGGCGCTTTCACGCTAATCAATTAATCATGTCCTTTCAAGACAAAAAATGTGTGCGCCACAATCGAGAGACGCAAACATTACTAATTTCTAGATTTTATAAATAGGTCAGGCCAGACCCAGGTTTGGCAACAACAAGATGTGCATCGCCAAAGACGGGGCGTAAATGATCCAAAATGGGTTCAACTTCATTTTCCAGACAGATCACTTTTACGTTCGGACCCGCGTCCATCGTATAATAGCAGTTCAACCCATTGTTACGCAAGTCAGTAATTAGTTGCATAGCCTCAATAGTATCACCATTGAAGTAGGTGAAAGGCGGCATGGCACTAAGCGTAGTCGCGTGCATACACATTGCATTATGTTCCGCGATTGCACCAACACGGTTTATATCTTTTTTAAGTAATGCTGTCTTCATTGGCTCAATATCAGCGTTTGACTGCTTGACCCAATCTTTGAAAAAAGGCGAAGTCTGCGACTGTTTCATGCCGTGACGGCTACCGACCTTTTTTTCATCGCGAGAGACAACGATTGCGATCATCCGAATCGGCCAATCGACTTTTTCCTCAAGCGGCTCAGCAAAGGAGGTTTCATCATCATGGCCAGCGTGCCATTGCACAAAACCACCATAGATAGACCGCGTTGCTGATCCTGAGCCACGGCGAGCCAACCGTGATAACTCACGGCGATTTAAGTTTAAACCGGCTGCCTTTGCGGCTGCACCGGCTAAGGCTGCAAAACCAGAGGCCGAAGATGCAAGGCCGGCAGTTGTTGGGACGTGATTACTCGTTTCAATGTGAGCAAACGTCGTAATCCCGGCTAACTGACGCACCAGATCCATAAACTGACGAATGCGCTGTTGCCCATCTGCCGGTAGTTTAATACCATCTAGAATAATTTCATCTGTTGATAAGACCGGATCAAACTGAACAGAAGTTGTGGAATAAAAGTGATCTAACGTCATTGAAATTGAATCATTGGTCGGTAGAATAAGTTGCTCGTCTGCTTTGCCCCAATATTTGACGAGCGCAATGTTCGTATGTGCTTTAGCCGTGATCGGTTCATTTGTGATTGTCATGTGTAAGCTTTCACCCTGTTATTCGTCTATTTTTAGCCGACTCACGTTACTAGCAAGTCGAAATGATGGGTAATCCATTTGAATTAGTAGTTAACATCCCCAGATAGGGGTTCGATCCAAGTCTTAACGGCTCCATGCTGCGTCAATGCGGCAGCAATCGTCTTTGCCTGGCCGGCCGTTTTGGCAAGTGCAAACATGCAGCCACCGAGTCCGCCGCCAGTTAGTTTGGCGCCCAAAGCACCGGCCGCGTTGGCTGCATCAATCAATTTCTGAAGGACCGGATGACTAACACCCAGTGCCGAAAGGTCTGCTTGTGCATCGGCCAATGTTTGGCCCAGCAAACGCACTTGGTTATGTTGCAGGTAACCGGCCGCCGCAGTCGTTAACGTGCCCAAATGGTTGATTAGTTGCTGGCCAACACCGGGCTGCTCAGCGTCTTGCAAGAGTTCAGTGACCGAATTCACGGCCATGCTCGTTTGGCCTGTCACGCCGGTATCACCAACCACTAAAAAGGCGTTCATGTGAATGTCAAAGTGTTTGAGTGGTAACCCCTTTACAAACCAAACTGGCTGTAATGCACTCACTGTAGCCGCATCAATGCCTGATGGAGAACCGTGGGTGATGGTTTCTTCTATATTAACCGTAGATAACAGTTGCTGGGGATCAAGTGAGACTTCAAAAAAAGAATAAACGGCTCGCACAATAGCGGTCGCAACCGCTGCCGAAGAGCCCATTCCACGCTCCTGTGGAATCGCACTTTCAATTTCTAAGACAAAGGATAACGAGAGTGCATCGAAGCGACGCAATAAGCGTTGCAAGAGAACGCGGATCCCTTCAAATTCACCTGGCAGATCCACAAGTTCGCCAGTGAAATAATCGCTAACTAATCGTTGTCCACGACTGGTCTCACGCAAAGTGGCGGTCACTTTGACATTTTTCAATGGGACAGCAATGGCCGGCTGCTGATGAACAACACTGTGCTCTCCAATCAAGATAATCTTTGCATGGGCACTACCTGTTGCAACACGCATAAACACGTCACGCTCCAATAATAATTTACGAATCACATCATACCACAGACACAAATGTTTTATCATGTTTGGTCGGGTCTTTGCCTACTGCAACAAACAGAGTAGAATGATAAAAGAATTGTAATTTCGTCTAGCCATGTTCTAAAAATATGTGAATCGTGACGTTATTACTTGCAGAAAGGCGTTTAGACTACATGAATAAAGACACAACATACGCCGTCGTGGACATTGAAACGACCGGGACTAGCGTTAAAGATGGCGACCGTGTCATCCAGATTGGCTGTGCGTTCGTTAAACGTGGTAAAGTTGTCGATCAATACAGTACAAAAATAAATCCAGGGAAGCCGATTCCCAGCGCCATTACTCATTTAACGAGCATTACAAACAAGGATGTTGCCAAGGCACCATATTTTGATGACATTGCCGGCTCCTTTTATGCAATGCTCCAGGGGACGGTTTTTGTCGCGCATAACGTCAACTTTGATTTTCCATTTTTGAACGCTGAATTTGCCCGCGTAGGTTACCCAGCCCTGCAAATCGAGGCAATTGATACAGTCACCTTGACGCAAATTTTGTACCCAACATTGCCCAGTTTTCGGTTGCGCGATTTAAGTGCGCATTTTCATATTGAGCATGATCAACCACATACAGCTGACTCCGACGCGGACGCGACAGCTGTTTTGTTAATTAAATTACTAGATAAACTGCACCAGCTTCCTGTGAACACACTCCGTCAATTGACAGCACTGAACTTGTCACTGCCGCAGGACACAACACAAGTCTTCAATGTCGCCTTGGAGGAAGCCCGTCACCATCCAAGCAAATTGCCCGCGGGACAATACGTACGTGACCGATTGGTTCTTCATGAAGCGACACCGATCAAGGCAATTGATCTGGGACAGCCGCGTCCTTACCCGAAATCTAAGGCAGCCAAACAAAAGCTGTGGGGAAACAAGTTAAGCTGGCGGGATCCACAAGCCAAGATGATGAATCAAATCTTCAATAATTATAGTCACGAAAATACAAAGGATCTGATTATCGAAGCGCCAACAGGTATTGGCAAGACGTTAGGTTATGCTGTCCCATTCGCCTATTTATCGCAAACGGGTCAGTCCACGGTCATTTCTACGCAGACAACGTTGTTACAAGGCCAGTTCATGCAGGAAACGTTGCCACAATTACAGGCGATTTTACCGTTTGAGTTAAATGTCGTCGCCGTTAAAGGAAATCGTCACTACTTAGACCTGAATCGCTTTGCGGATACCCTCACCGTGCCAGAGCATTCACAGCAAAGCCAATTTTTAAAGGCACGCATCTTAGTTTGGCTTTTGCAAACGGAAACAGGCGATTTAGATGAGCTTCATCTAACTTCTTATCGAGCACAACTATTTGAAGAGGTGACCCATCGCGGCCTTAATACCATCAAGCCAAGTGATCCGTTTTACGAAGACGATTATCTGAGACGTTTGGATCATCGCATCCGTCAAGCCAATCTGATTGTTGTCAACCATGCGTATTTAACTCAGCATGCTGAACAGCTGGACACGCTACTTGGCAAACCATATTTACTCGTGGATGAAGCTCAGCATTTGTCCGATGTAGCTGTTAATCAGCATCGCAACACGGTCCGTTTTCACGACTTGGTTTCTCTGCTGCATCACGCTCAAGCCAACATTTATAATCAACACGAGCATCACTTGACTGAGATGTTTAGTGAGGATGCTGTCGCCATCACTCAATTACGGTCACTCTCAAATACACTGATTAAACTGGATGCTGACCTGGATCAATTTGGTCATTTACTGTACCGGCAGTTTTTACTCAGTGCGCAGGTGAGTGCCAAAGGGCCACGCATTCTTGAACAATTGATTGATAATAAGCAATTGCGTAAGTTAATGACTGATGATCAGGGCCCGTTTGTGACGCTGATTGGCGGCCAACTTGGTTTAACAACGGCATTTTCAAAATTACAACAGCGTTTTACAGCACAATCAAAAAAGTGGCTCAACTCTGACGCGGCACTACTACATGAGTTTGGCAACACTGTTGGTCGCATTGCGGACCTATTAGAGCAGTTAAGCGCATTCAGGGACCAATTAAACGATCAGGAAACGGCCAACGTTTATTGGTTACGGCAGAATCAATATGGGGACTCATCAAGCTTAGAGCTTAGTGGTGGCCTATTGTTAGCTACCGGATGGCTACGCCAGAATGTTTACGCTCACTTTCAGCAGCCTACTTTTACCGGTGCGACATTATTTACATCATCACGTGCAAACTACCTGATTGACCAATTAGATCTGGATCGCAAACAAACTGCTACTAAACGATTATCAGAACGCTTCGATTATGGCAATCAGGCCCGACTGTTTGTGGCTACAGACGCCCCGGCCATTAATCTTGCTCATCCGGATGAGCAAGTGCATTACTGGGCCACAACGATTGCGAAACTCGTTCAAACGACCAGTCGGCAAACACTGGTTTTGTTTAATTCATTATCAGCAGTTAACGCCGTCTATGACGCGTTGACTCATGGCTTACTGCCAGAAAATCACACGGTGTACGCACAGGGTGTCACTGGTAGCCGCGAAAAGAATTTGAAGCGGTTCACCACTGAAAAAAGTGCTGTCTTGCTTGGCGCGGCCAGCTACTGGGAAGGCATTGATCTGCCCAAAAATGCACTGGAGTTAGTGGTGATCACAAGACTGCCGTTTGACGCACCAACGGATTTGCTGGTGGCGGCTACCAATGCGCAATTGGAAGCTAAGGGGCACAACCCGTTTTATTCATCGGCGTTGCCTAAAGCAACATTAAGGTTACGGCAGGGCATTGGCCGTCTTATCAGGACTGACGATGATCGCGGGGTTATCGTGGTATTGGATTCACGGCTGATTACCAAACGATACGGTGCAACAATGCAAAAAGCGCTCCCGAAAGCTTTACCCGTTATTCAGCAAGGAACTTCAGAAATCATCAAGCAAACTCAGAATTTCTTTAAATGATTGTGATAAATGCTTGTAGACCGTTGTGTGGACGATGATTTTTGCTATAATTAATCAGGTTATTGGCAATTTAGTGTTTAACGAAACGAATGGAGGTAAGCATGCAGCGTAGACAGCATCAACAGCGGCAATGGTCACAGATCATACTCTGGACAGTGTTAATTGTGGCGTTTATTGCCGGTAGCGTGGGAATTATCGTGCATGAAGCGTTACGGCCGTCAAAAACGGCTGCAGAGCAAACCGTCAGTATTGCACGTCAAAAAGGGATCAGTAGCGCTAGCGACTTTTTAACGTACAACCGTCAGCACACTTACTATTCTGTAAGTGGCAAAAACGCTAAGAATCAGGCTGTGTATGTTGTCGTTGCTAAACAAGGTGGCAAAACACAGGTGTTGAAACGTTCAGCGGGTACATCCAAAACAGCTATTTTGCGACAGGTGTGGCAAAAGGATAATCCCAAAAAAGTGTTGAACATCGGCCTGGGAATTCGTAAGCACCAGCCTGTTTGGGAAGTGACCTACCTCAATCAAAAGGGCAACTTATGCTACGATCTATTGCGTTTCAAAGATGGCACGATGGTTCAATCCATTCAAAATCTATAACTAATCAAAGGGGAAATATCAGTGGAAACGATCAGCATTATTCACGCACCAGAACACGGTGACGAAAAAGTTCGAATCGGCGTGTGGCTCAATAATAAGCGGTCAAGCGGTAAAATTGCTTGTTTGCAGCTGCGCGATGGCACGGCCTTTTTTCAAGGCGTCTTAAGAAAAAACGATGTGAGTGAAGAAAAGTTTGAAGAAGCGAAAGAACTTCGTCAAGAAACCAGTCTTTATGT
>DMZB01000245.1 GCA_003482405.1 Lactobacillus sp.
TCTTTATTGATGAAATCGATGCGGTCGGTCGCCAACGTGGTTCTGGCATGGGCGGTGGCCATGACGAACGTGAACAAACTTTGAACCAATTATTGGTTGAAATGGATGGGTTCACTGGTAACGAAGGTGTTATCGTTATGGCTGCAACGAACCGTTCTGATGTGTTGGACCCAGCCTTGCTTCGTCCTGGTCGTTTTGACCGGAAGATTTTGGTTGGTCGTCCAGATGTTAAGGGTCGTGAAGCAATTCTGAAGGTTCACTCTAAAGGTAAACCTTTGGCAGCCAATGTTGATTTAAAGGAAATTGCTAAACAGACACCAGGGTTTGTTGGTGCCGATTTAGCTAACCTGCTGAATGAAGCTGCGTTGTTGGCCGCTCGTCGTGGAAAGACACAAATCGACGCTGCTGATCTTGATGAAGCGGAAGACCGTGTTATCGCGGGACCAGCAAAACATGATCGCGTTATTTCCGACCAGGAACGACGGACTGTGGCTTTCCATGAGGCCGGTCATACGATCGTCGGGTTGGTACTGAATGACGCACGGGTGGTTCATAAAGTTACCATCGTGCCGCGTGGTCGTGCCGGTGGGTACGCCATCATGTTGCCACGTGAAGACCAGATGCTGATGAGTAAGAAAGATGCCAACGAACAGATTGCCGGGTTAATGGGTGGTCGTGCTGCTGAGCAGATTATCTTCAATTCAGAATCATCAGGTGCTTCTAATGACTTTGAACAGGCCACTCAGATTGCTCGCTCGATGGTTACCCAATATGGGATGAGCGACAAGTTGGGGATGGTTGCACTTGAGAGTGAAAACCAGGCTGCTATGGCGCAATATGGTCAACAACCTAATTACTCTCAGGAAACGGCTT
The DNA here is from genome assembly GCA_003482405.1 of Lactobacillus sp. Lineage (GTDB taxonomy): Bacteria > Bacillota > Bacilli > Lactobacillales > Lactobacillaceae > Furfurilactobacillus. Next base: position 874 of record DMZB01000245.1, read on the forward strand.
CGTTGATTGATGAAGAAGTTCGCCGTTTGACTAGTGAAGGCTATACGGAAGCAATCAACATCATTCAAAGTCACCGTGAACAACACAAACTGATTGCGGAAGCTTTGTTGAAGTACGAAACATTGGATGAGAAGCAAATTCTAAGTTTGTTCAAGACAGGGAAAATGCCTGAAACGCAAGCCCAGGACGAAAATCCTCAAGCTGCTACGTTCGAACAAGCAAAGAGTGCGCTTCAGCAACGCGAACAGGAACGTGCTGCGGAACATGAAGTTAACACTTCAAACTCTGCACAACCGCTCCAGTCTGCTGAAAGTGCAGGTAGTCAACCAAGCAGTGCTGCCAGTGCTGATTCAAACAGTGATTCGTCAGATTCGAACCAGTTATAATGATTTCAAAACGGACGACAGTATGACGTAATCGTTCGAGATAAACTAGAAACCATCATTTATGGGGCTATTCCCGTGGATGATGGTTTTTGTGTGCGATGACTAACGTTTTTCGTGTAAGTGCGGTATACTGATTTTCAGAATTTTTCAAGGAGACGACTATGGCCAATTATTTAGTAAAAAGTATTATTGATGACGGCAATTTTCGCGCATATGCGGTGAATGCAACAAATGTTGTCGCAGAAGCGCAACGTCGTCATGACACATGGAGTGCGTCTTCCGCTGCTTTGGGACGAACATTAACAGCAACCTTGTTACTCTCAACTTCCTTAATGAAAGGGCAGGAGAGCATGACGGTAAAGGTGCAAGGCGATGGACCCGCCAAAGGGATTGTCGTTGACGCGGATGCAAATGGTCACGTGAAAGGATATATCGTCAACCCACACGTCCATTTGCCCCTAAATGATAAAGGGCACATTGATGTCGGCGCTGCAGTTGGCAAAAATGGTGCTTTGTCGGTTACAAAAAACCTTGGTTTGGATAAACCGTACACGGGACAAGTTGCGTTAGTCAGCGGTGAAATTGGCGATGACTTTACGTATTATCTGGCCCAATCGGAACAGATTCCATCGGCGGTGGGGGTGTCTGTCTTTGTTGAAAATGACAATACGATCGGTGTCGCTGGCGGATTTATGATTCAAGTGCTGCCAGGTGCATCCGACGAGGCGATTTCAAAACTGGAAGAAAGTTTGAAGGCATTGCCGCAAGTTTCACAATTATTGCGTGAAGGCAAGACACCAGAGGACATTTTGAACGCTCTGTTTGGAGAAGAACGCGTCAAGATTTTGGAGCGTGTGCCAGTTAGTTTTCAGTGTGATTGTTCTAAAGATAAGTTTGCTAAGGACTTGGCAAGTTTATCGGACAAGGACCTAAAGGACATGATTGCCGAAGATCACGGTGCTGAAGCCGTTTGCCGTTTCTGTGGCAACAAGTATCAATTCAGCGAACAGGATTTACAAACAATTTTGAAAGAAAAAAATGCTTAGCGCTTGTACTTGTTTATCAGTGCAACCAGGTTTAAGAAACGGAGAAAAGCAATGAAGTGGAAGATTGGCAATATTGAAATCCCTAATCAGATTGTCGTGGCACCGATGGCTGGGGTAACCAACTCTGCCTTTCGGTTGATTTGTAAAGAGTTTGGCGCCGGTTTGGTTGTGTGCGAAATGATTTCTGACCGTGGCATTTTGTATAAGAATAAGAAGACGCTGTCAATGATGAAGGTCGAAGAGGCTGAACATCCGATGAGCTTTCAAATTTTTGGCGGTACAAACGAAACCTTGGTTCAAGTGGCAGAGTACGTGGATCAACATACTGAAGCAGACATTATCGACAGCAATATGGGCTGCCCCGTGAACAACGTGGTTAAACCGGACGCCGGGGCACGCCGGCCATTAGATCCAAACAAGGTTTACGGACTGGTTC
>DMZB01000303.1 GCA_003482405.1 Lactobacillus sp.
TGTGTTGCACATGCTGCCGACCATGCGGTTACGTATTTGAAACAGGTCGACGATTGGGGCATTTATGAAGTGCTGGTCCTTGAGTTGTTCTTAAACGAAATGGCCTTATCTGACGTGCAATTGTTTACAAACAGCGCTGAACGAAAATTGGAGGCCAATGAGTCAATTATGTATGTGGCAGGGATGCATCGCGGCTTTTTAGTGAGCAGTTTTGCTTACTTTATGTCGCATGATCAGTTTAGCTTGGCAAGTGACACGTTAGTCAAAATGCAGTCGTTACATCAACGGCGGGATGGCCGAGATTTAACGGCTAACTTTGCTATGGCGATGTTGTGGTGTAGTGGGTGGCTCGTCTATCGGACCGGCAACGTGGCAACTGGTCAGGCTAGCATGAACGATGCCGTAACCATGATGAGGTTGTGCAAGGAACAGCACATGTATGAAATCTATAATGATTTCAGCACGGGCATTTTCAGTACTGACAACGATCACGATTTTCATTACGCAACGGTTATCGATTAGGGGGACTTATGCAATCACTGGGACAAACGTTTCATCAACTACGGAAAAACAAAAATCTTACACTCAAGGAAGTCGCTGACGATGAAATTAGCGTGGCGGTGATTTCGAAGTTTGAAAATGATCAAACGATGTTGGGGGTGGATCGATTTCTGCATTTGTTGAGACAGATTAACGTCACGACTGAGGATTTCTTTTATCGGTACCGGGAAAGTGACCCGCAAGCACTACAGGCGGGTAAAAAGTTTTCTAGGAACGAAATGCCGTTGCCAGAAGTGTTCGATGTGCTTGAACCTTTTGCAGAACTGCTGGCAATTGTAAACACAGATAAAAAAGATATAGAAAAGTGCAGTGATTTACAAAAATATATAGTCAGGACTAAAAGCGATCTGAAGTCTGCTCCGACTTTGAACAATCGTATGCGGTTGGCGCTGGCGGAAACCGCAATCAACGAGTTTCAAGAGAAAAGCTTTAAATCTAACCATACACTAATGCTACCAATTACCGAATATCTGTCTAATGTTTCGGTTTGGAGTGCTTTTGAGTTGATTTTATTTATCACCACTTCAATTTTTATGGACCCAGACGATGCAATACAGATGTTTGATCGGTGCATGAAACAAGCAGCACATTACACTCGTCTCTCAGATCTGAGGTATTTGGGTTATTCGGTTTGTTTCACGATATTTTCCGCAATGGTGACTCATAAAAGATTTGGCGACGCTAAACGAGCACTTGATGAGTTTGATAATTTTTTGAAAAAAGATGCCGAAGCACAGTTTGCAATCAAAAGTTTATTCATGCATGGCTGGTATCTGTATATTATTGGTAACAAAGAAGACGGTAAAGAAAAGTGCATAACTGTATTGCAATTGTGCCATACGTTACATCTTGAAGATGACCGAAGCGAGTATCAAGAGCTACTGGAACAGATAGAAGCAGGTGGACGTATGCCGATGCATGCGGAAATCTTTGGTTAGGAGGCGCCTTTCATGTCATCACTGGGACAAACGTTCCGCGAGCTTCGCAAAAGCAAGGGTTTAACCCTAAAGGAAGTTGCCGACGACCAAATCAGCGTGGCCGTCATTTCGAAGTTTGAAAATGGTGCCAGTATGCTGGGGTTGGATCGTTTTTTGCATTTATTAAATCAGATCAATGCGACAACCAGCGAGTTTTTTTACTGGCAAACAGATCGGTATGCGGTAAAACCCTCGGTTGTGTTTGGACATAGCGGTCACGGTGCGCCGGGAATAAAGTTGTTGGAACCCTTTTATGAAATCATCGAACTCGTCAACCAAGCCGAATCGAAAACTGCAAGGGCTAAGGCTGTTGAGCAGTATCAGCAGCGAATTCAGAAGGCAACGCACGAGCATCCAACTCAGATGAATAGGCAGATACTCGCGTATGCAAACAGCAGTGTTGATCTTTTACACTACAATCTGGATCAGGCTAGTCACGATATTTTGCCAGTGGTTCATTATTTAGAGAGTGTCGATCAGTGGGGTGAATTTGAACTGTTCCTGTTGATCTTTTCTTTAACGTTCGTTGATACAGACGACTTAACGCGTTTGTTTAAGCGTGCGATGAGACGGGCTGATTGGTACCAGTGGCTCGCCGAGGAACGCTATCTTCGTTACAATTTGTGCTTCGACGCCTTTTCAGTTTTAGTTGGCAAACAACACTATGATGAAGCCAGGTTGGTACTCGAGCAGATGGACACTCTTGTTCATAGCAAAAGTGACAGTGACATGCAGTTTGCGGTGCAGGCGTTATTTATGCATGGTTGGCTCGATATTGTTACCGGCGCAAAAGAAAAAGGCAAACAGCAATGCGAAAATGCACTGTCCGTTTACCGAATTTTGAATGTAAGTGGGGATGAAGACCTGTTGCGTCCAATTTATGATCACATATTGAAGTATGATCCGAGTGATAAGAAGCACATGATGATTATGCTAACGCTGGATTAATTCACCCGATACTTCTCAAACCGTTTGGCTGACTCATCCGTCAGTTCAACGGTTATTTTTGTACCTTCAGC
>DMZB01000254.1 GCA_003482405.1 Lactobacillus sp.
CTTTCAGCTTTTGTAGTGAAAACGAGTTGTTAAAAGGATCAAGCAAAATGCTGAGATAGTGAGGTTCGTACAACTAGTTGAGGTGATGACAACGAAAAAGGTTAACAAATTGCTAATCGGATTACTGACGTTGGTCTTCATGCTTGCAGGTTGCCAGGCAAAAGACACGCTGTCTTTCTTAGAAGTTGCCGGTGTTCCTGTTTCGCAAAGGGTCTATCAATATTTCTTGCAGAACGAAAAAGCCAGCACAGTGAGTCACTATATGACGAAGTATCACACAACATATAACGAGCACTTCTGGTTGACGAAGTATGGTTCAAAGACACCACAGCAGTTTGCACAAGACAAGGCATTGAGGACACTTAAACAATATATTGTTGAGGACAAGGCGCTTGTGACGGCTGGTCTGATAAAAAAGCCATTGGTAGCTTTCACAGATTTGAAGAAAGCTGATCAAACGGGAGCAAGTCTTTCTGGCATGGCTGCAGCGCAAAAAACACACAGCGCCCTGATGATGAGACTCAGATCTCAGTATGCAAAGAAATATCGGCAAACAATCACTTCAAAACAATTGGAAAATTTCTATTCTCAAAATAAGGATAAGTATTGGGGAAAGCCCAACTTAGTTAACTACCAGGCATTAACCTTTGAACGAGAAAAGATCAATGATCTGGGTAGATTCACGGCTTTGGTACAGCAAGTCAGTGGCAAAAGTAGCGATTTATCAACCATTCAAAATGATTTTGCGTCAAAAGGTTTTTCAGGAACATTCGTGATGGCCGATTCGAGTCATGATAAGGATAAGTACTACGGTAACTACTTACGTGCATCTAACAGTGGTGACGTTCAGCAAGGCATCATTTTTATTGCATGGACATCTAACGAAACCATGAGCCTTGTTAGACCAATTACTGTTACCAATGGCGGTTATTATGATTTTTCAACGGTAAAGGAAGATGTAGCAGTCAAGTTGTTGGAAAGAAGGCTAAATGCTACTTTGGCCAAAAAAGCTGCTCGTGCTGTTCTTCAGGTAAACAAAGCAGCCTTGTCAAAACAAAAGCTGAGTTAAAAAGATAACGCTATGAGGGGGAGTATGATGAAGACATCAAAGACAATCCGCGTTGGTTTGCTGGTTTTGTTGGCATTGTCCGTTGGGCTATTTGTGGCGGCTAGTGGCAAAGTAAATCGACTGAGCGCTGCTGAAAATCGAATCTTTTATATTGCCAACAATGGCAATGACAACAACGATGTAATGTCCGTTGATCATCCGTGGCGATCATTAGCAAAAGTGATGGCCACGAAATTTCAACCAGGAGATCAAATTCTATTTGACGCTAATGGTATCTGGAATGGTCAACTCATTCTTGATGGCACTAAGAATGGTGAAGGTTCCGCTTCCGAGCCAATCGTTATCGGCAGCTATCACCAAGGGGATGTCAGAAAAAAAGCAATCATTAATGGTATGGGAACAACTGCGAATCAAAGTCCATACCATCACCGTAATTTAAGTAATATCAATTTAATGACGGGGGCTGTTGAACTTTGGAATGCGAATCATTGGACGATCTCGAATATAGAGGTGACCAATTTTTCGAATGATGGCAATCGTCAAGCGATGCGAATTGGTATTTTGGTAGCGTCGGATATCAATGTACCATATCCAAGTGGGACAGATGCTGCGTCTATTCAACAGAAGCTAGCGATTTTCAAAGCCTCACATCGTACAGGTATTAATATTAGAAACAACAATGTTCATCATGTCGACGGTGCCTATCAAAGTGATCCAGTTCCAGATCAGACGGGAAAAATGGTGCCATCTGGCAAAAACTCTGGCGGTATTATTATCGTTGGCAATACAGACGTCACTGCTGAGAATAACGTGATTACGGATGTTTCAAATGAAGGATTACGTAATGATGCCAATGCGTCAGTCCTCCCTGGAGGCTGGGACCAATATTCCTTTAGAGCGAGTGCACATACGGCTTTCAGGAATAATTATATTCGAAATAGTGCCGGTGATGGCATTGTCATCAGTTCAAGCGAGAATGGGACTGCGGAATACAACACGGTAGAAGCAGCCAACAACATGCCTGAATCTAAGAACGAATCAGGTGCGAGCAAAAACTTTGCTGGATTGTGGTTTATGGGTGGTGAATATAATCTGGCCCAATATAATGAAGTGTTTGGCATTCCCAACCATTATCTTGATGGAGCAGCTTTTGACTTTGACGGCTTTGCATCTAAAGGCGTGTATCAATATAACTACTCCCATGATAATTCGGGTGGTTTCACTTTGTTTATGGGTGACCATCAAACAGATAATGTTTTCCGGTACAATTTGAGCGTCAATGATGTAAGCGATTTGCCATCGCCCGCGCTCAATCACCTGATTTTTGTGGTGTCAGGGAAAAATGATGGTATTGCTGGTTTTCCCTTGTTTCATAACAACACCTTTATCGTTGGTAAAGCTGTGAAAAATTTAATGGTTTCAAATAATGGCCAAACTGGTATTCGTTTTGTGAATAACTTGGTCTATGCACCAGCAGGTAATACCCCTAAATTTGTTGTTAATCAGGCTGGAAACAAGCGGCCACTATTTGCAGAAGGCAACTTAGATCACAATCTTTTCTACCCACAAGCATTACTTGATCAGAGTCATACTGATGCGGTTGATGTGAGTGACAACTTATTTGTCGATCCGCAATTAGGAGATGTAACAGCAAAACCTAGTGGCCTGATCAATCATAATACAGGCAGCATGTCTGTTGAATCGCTGGGCAGCTTTATTCCCATAGCAGGTTCGCCTGTTGCCAATGCTGGCCGCAGCGTGGCGGAGCTAACACCTGCAGCTATTCAAGCAAAGTTTCCGATTACTCAAGATTTTTCAGGGAAACCAATTAATTTCGAAAGACCAACAATTGGAGCTTTTGAGGCAACCAAGCCAACTATTCCTGTGCAAAAAGGCGAGTTAAAGACAGTCATTGACCAAGCGCTGGCGGTTAAAGAGAAGGCTAAATATCTTAAGGCAAGTTCAGATAACAAGGCAGCTTTTGATCAAATTCTTGCCAAGGCACAAAGCTTATTAACCAATCAAATTGCTGATCAACTCACGGTTAATAACATGGTATCGGCATTGCGAAGGGCGTTAGAGGCACTTGATGGGAAGGACGATGTACCCGGTACACCAAGCAAGCCCGATCCTGAAAAAATGATGAAGTCAGAGACGCTCGTCAAAAAGAAGCAGCATTCAGAGGCAGATCAATCAAAAGCTTTTCCAAAAACTGGCGAGATGATGATGAACAGTTTGCCGATCATTGGGCTCGTAGCGTTAATTGTCTGTGGCTTTGGCGTTATTGGCTGGCGCAAATACGTAGCGAACAAGTAGGAAAAATTATTGATCTCGACAACTACTTGCCAGCCGGAATGATAGACTCTTGTAGAAATGGGTCGGAAAGGTAAAAAGGGCACCGCTGTGAGGAAGACAAAGGGGTTCTTTGCTTATCTCGGTATCGGAAAGGCAATCCAAGGTATCTGTTGCGGTTCATGACCTCAGTTCGTTGGTGATGTGGAAGGATAGTCATTATTTGTAATGTTTATTGATTGTCCATGTGTCCGAGAAGGTGCTCAAACCGGAAAATAAAAAACGCCTGTAACCTTTACGGCTCTAAGCGTTCACCCGAATTGTATGGTATGATAGCGACAGCAGAGAAGTTAATGACGGTTGGCAAATCCAATCACAGGAGTTGGTGCTTATGAGTCACGCACAAAATCCAGTGAAGGGAGGTGTCTGTTTGTCCGTTGCGGATGCAATAACCATTATGTTAGCGTTTGGCAGTTTTGTACTGTTACTCGTTGGCACAGTGGTGATCCTTGTTCGCGCNNCGCGCAATTCTTGACAATCAAACAGACTAACATGAGTGACGAACCAAGACTCGACGGAATCTTGGTTCGTCACTTTTCTTTTTTGATAAAGTGGTGTTGAAGTTGACATGCCGTAGGTCTTTTTGGCGCTTTGACGTCGTAAATCAAACTGGCAACTTCGCTTGATCCACCAAGAAACTCGTTCGCAGTCTGTTGGCGCAAGACGCCGTGTATTGAAAATTGGGATGAGTGAATCGGTGAAACAACTTCAAAGGTGGTGTTTGTTGTATGGAATGTGTATTTGGTATTGATGTCAGTAAAGAGAACGCCAATGTAGCGGTACTTGTTGATAACGTCGTTATCAAGCAATTTAAAATTGGGTTAGATCGGTTAGGATTTTCGCTATTAAGTGATGAACTCAATAGCTTCAACGCACCCCTAATCATATACGAGGCGACCGCGATGTACTCTCGTCGTTTGCGTGCCTTTCTACAGCGAGACGGCTGGAAATATACAGAACTCAATCCATTAGCCGCAAAGAAAGTGATGGAAGAATTCAGGCATACAAAAACTGATGCGCTGGATGCGGTGGGTTTAGCCAGAGCGATGATCAAAAATCACTTCAGGCCAACCTATCAGGAAAGCCCAGTTTATACAGAGTTACACGATCTAGAGCGGACGTATCAGCAGTTTAATAAAGACATTGTAACCAACAAGAATCGTCTGCATAGAGCGCTCCAGCTAACCTTTCCGGAAATCGAGCATTTTATGAGCTCGACTGACGGTGTTCTCTACTGGCACATCGTTCAAAGATTTCCGCACCCAGCGATCGTACTGTCTCACGAAGAGAATGAACTGACAGAAATCATCTTAACCGAGACCTCTAAAAAGATAGGCCTCAAGCGAGCTATGAAACTGGCCAACCGTTTATTGGCCTTAGCTCAAAACTCAGCGCCGGCAAAAGAGCCACAGTCACACGCTGTCAGAGCTGTTATAGCCTTGGCTAAAGAAGTTGAACGCATCAATCAGTTAAAGGCCCAGATAATCGTAGAAATGACAACTTTGGGAGAAAACCTCAGCGAAGTGCCGCTCCTTGTTTCGATCCCAGGAATCGGTATAAAAACAGCACTATGCTTGATCGCAGAACTGGGAGACGTGCGACGTTTTCACAGTGCCAATGCGATTAATGCTTATATTGGAATTGACTTGATTCGCTATGAGTCAGGACAATACGAAGCAAAAATGCACATTAGAAAACGTGGGAACCCGTATGCCCGAAAGATTTTGTACAGGGCAATCCTAAACATTATCAGCGTCTCGCAATATCAACCGACGCTGATCAGCGCAAACTACAAACGAAAAAAGCAATCCGCTCAGTCCCACGGGACTAAGAAAATTGCCATCGCCGCAATGAGTCAGTTTAACCGGCTCATGCACCACCTGATTTTAAACAACGAGTTGTATGATTCAACAACATTCATGCCCGAATAGTAAATCACCACTCGCTTAGACGAATTGTACCGCCTCAGAAAGTCAATATCTGTGAGGCCTAGTTTAGTGTACGCCAAAACTTAGGTAGAACCGACCCAAGTAGAGCGTGCAATTCAAAATCAAAGTGCAAAGAAAAGAGAATTGTGATCAAATCAGCTTTTTCTTGACTAATGGTAGAAAAAAGACCGTCA
>DMZB01000106.1 GCA_003482405.1 Lactobacillus sp.
CTACTCGTGTCGGTACCATGACACCGAAGAAGCCAAACTCCGCATTGCGGAAATATGCCCGTGTTCGTCTGTCTAACTTAATTGAAGTGACAGCTTACATTCCGGGTATTGGCCATAACTTGCAAGAACATAGTGTTGTCTTGATCCGTGGCGGCCGTGTTAAGGACTTGCCAGGGGTTCGTTATCACATTGTTCGTGGTGCGCTTGATACGGCTGGTGTTGACGGCCGGATGCAGGGTCGCTCCAAGTACGGTGCAAAGCGCCCTAAGAAGAAGTAATTCACGATCAACATTAAAGATCGCTATTAAAAATTTTTAGATCCGCTATGTGCGGTATAGACAGAGCGTGAGCTGGCGCGGTAGAAACCGGAGCATAAGTGGGCTTAGGCGTGATGGTCGGTTTTTGACCATTGCGACCAAGGTCCTTATGTGCAGGTTTTGCGTCAGCGAGCGCGTTTAAGAGGAGGCAAAGTGCATGCCACGTAAAGGCAGTGTCGCAAAACGTGATGTTTTACCTGATCCAGTTTACAATTCAAAGCTGGTAACTCGCTTGATCAACCACTTAATGATTGATGGTAAGCGCGGGAAGGCATCAACTATTTTATATGATGCATTTGATATGATTAAGAAACAAACCGGGAACGAACCATTGGACGTTTTTGAAGAAGCAATGAAAAACGTTATGCCGGTCTTGGAAGTTAAAGCTCGCCGTATCGGTGGTTCTAACTACCAAGTGCCGATCGAAGTTCGTCCGGATCGTCGGACCACCTTGGGCCTACGGTGGATCGTTCAGTATTCCCGTCAACGCGGTGAACATACGATGGACGAACGCTTGGCTAAAGAAATCATGGACGCCGCTAACAACACCGGTGCCGCAGTGAAGAAGCGTGAAGATACCCACAAGATGGCAGATGCCAACCGGGCATTTGCACATTATCGTTGGTAAGATGATTTGGCTATTATATCCGCGGCTTGGTATATAGTAGCCATTCTTTGTATAAAGCCAGTTGAAACAAGAGAGGAGCAATACGCCACATGGCCAACAAACGTGAATTTCCGTTAGACCGTACCCGTAATATCGGGATCATGGCTCACATCGATGCCGGTAAAACGACCACGACTGAACGGATTTTGTATTATACCGGTAAAATTCATAAAATCGGTGAAACTCATGAAGGAGCTTCACAGATGGACTGGATGCCACAGGAACAGGAACGTGGGATCACCATCACCAGTGCTGCTACTACGGCTTTCTGGAAGGATCACCGGGTCAATATCATTGACACCCCAGGACACGTGGACTTCACGATTGAAGTTGAACGTTCCCTGCGTGTGCTGGATGGTGCGATCACCGTTTTGGATGCCCAATCCGGTGTTGAGCCGCAGACCGAAAACGTTTGGCGTCAAGCAACGACATACGGCGTTCCGCGGTTGGTTTTCGTCAACAAAATGGATAAGATCGGTGCCGACTTCGATTATTCGATGACGACATTGCATGATCGGCTTCAGGCTAACGCTCACGCCGTTCAGATGCCGATCGGTGCCGAAGATAAGTTCGAAGGGGTCATTGACCTGATCGAAATGAAGGCCGATTTGTATGACGAAGATGAATTGGGTACCAAGTGGGACACTGTAGATGTTCCGGATGACTACAAGGAAGCTGCTCAAAAAGCGCATAACGACTTGATCGAAGCCGTTGCTGACGTTGACGACGGCATCATGGACAAGTACCTTGAAGGTGAAGAGATTTCCAATGCTGAATTGAAGGCTGCGATCCGTAAAGCAACCATCAACTTGGAATTCTACCCAGTTTTGGCTGGTTCTGCCTTCAAGAACAAGGGTGTTCAGATGTTAATGGATGCCGTTGTGGACTACTTACCATCACCACTTGATGTTAAGCCATATACAGCAATCGATCCTGATTCTGGTGAAGAAGAAGACTTGATTGCCGGTGACGACAAAGACTTCGCTGCCTTGGCATTTAAGGTTGCGACTGACCCTTACGTTGGTCGTTTGACTTTCATCCGTGTTTACACAGGGACTTTGGAATCTGGTTCATATGTCTTAAATGCAACTAAAGACAAACGTGAACGTGTTGGTCGTTTGCTACAAATGCACTCTAACCAACAAAACGAAATTCCAGAAGTATTCTCAGGAGACATCGCCGCTGCCATTGGTTTGAAGAACACCACTACTGGTGACTCACTGACTGCAGTTGATCATCCATTACACTTGGAATCAATGGTCTTCCCTGAACCAGTTATTCAGGTTGCCGTTGAACCTAAGACTAAGGCTGACCAAGACAAGATGAACAATGCCTTGCAAAAGCTGTCTGAAGAAGATCCTAGTTTCCGTGCTGAAACTAACTCTGAAACTGGTGAAACCCTTATCTCTGGTATGGGTGAACTTCAGTTGGACATCTTAGTTGACCGTATGAAACGTGAATTCAAGGTTGAAGCCACTGTTGGTGCGCCTCAAGTTGCTTACCGTGAAACGATCACTAAGTCTGCACAGGTTGAAGGTCGTTTTATCCGTCAGTCTGGTGGTAAAGGTCAATATGGTGATGTTTGGATCGAGTTCACACCTAACGAAACTGGTAAGGGCTACGAATTCGAAGACGCTATCGTTGGTGGGGTTGTTCCTCGTGAATACATCCCATCAGTTGACAAAGGGTTACAAGAATCCATGGCAAATGGTATGGTTGCCGGTTACCCAGTTGTTGACGTAAAGGCTAAGCTTTACGATGGTAGTTACCATGATGTCGATTCTTCTGAAGCTGCATTTAAGATCGCCGCTTCTCTGGCATTACGTGAAGCTGCTAAGAAGGCTGCCCCAGTTATCTTGGAACCAATCATGAAGGTTGATATTGTTGCACCAGAAGACAACCTTGGTGATGTTATGGGTCACGTAACTGCACGTCGTGGGACTGTTGATGGTATGGAAGCACGTGGTAACGCACAAGAAGTTCATGCGTTTGTACCATTGGCTGAAATGTTTGGTTATGCAACAACTTTGCGTTCAGCTACGCAAGGCCGTGGGACATTTACCATGTCATTTGACCACTACTCAGCTGTTCCTAAGTCTGTTCAAGAAGATATCATTAAGAAGAATGGCGGCAACAACAGCCATTCTGAAGACTAGTTTATTAGTCACAAAAGCGCCGCTGACATTTTGAAGTGCCCCATAATTG
>DMZB01000111.1 GCA_003482405.1 Lactobacillus sp.
ATTGATCATGGTGTGAACTGTAAAGGTATCATAAGCAGTTTGCAACACAGGCAACTGCTGATCATCCGCCAAGGCGATAATCGCCGCGCTAGTTTCGAATCCCCCGGTGATCAACACCGCAGCACCATCTTCTAGTGCCAGCCGTTGTGCATCTTCACGGTTTCCGACAATCATCAACGAGTTACGCGTGATGTAAGGCCGCATGGCAGCTGGTTACATCGCCCCGATCACGAATTTGTCCAATTTCTTGTCCATACCGGCCTGCCCGCCTAAAACTTTGGCGTCAATCAAATCAACCAGTGTTTTGAATGTCACAGATTCAATTGGATTTAACGGTTTTTGTTCAATCCGAATCGTGCCGACACGCGCAATCGTCGAGACAAAGCCGGTACTCTCGGCTACCTTAATAGCTCGATAAGCGGTTCCTTCGCTGACTTTCAAATGCTTCGCGATCGACCGAACGGAAATCTTCTTGCCAACCGCCAAGTTTGCAATATAATCCAAAATCTGCTCATGCTTTGTCGACATACCATCACCCCACTGCAATCTATCGTTAGTATACCATAGGTTACGGCTGTACTATGACAGACGAAGCGCGAGCCAACCCGGTTAGAAACCGGAGCGTAAGCGGCACTGAACGTGATGACCGGGTTTTGGTCATTGCGTTCAGTGTCCTTACGTGCAGGTTTCTGGGTTGGCGAGCCGTTATGGGAAAAACGTGCGCTAAACCGCATTAATTAGCACAAAGTAGCGCATGCCGTTACCAAAGCCCCTACAGCAAGCACCCCTTCGCTGTCTGTCTTCACAACGGCAGGTCCAAATTCTCATACTGCTTCGGATCCAACCCGGTCACGGTAATCCCAAGTAACCGGATTGCCAAGTTCGACATGGCAACACTGCCCCAGAGTTGCCACGCTGCATCGAAAATGGCTTGTTCGCCTTCGAAGTAGTGATCTTGGGTTAGCCGCTTTGTTTGCGTGATGAAGTCAACATCGCGCACCTTAAGCACCACGCTTTTGCCGTGCATAGCTTTTTGATTCAACGATGTCACGACCATCCCTGCCAGATTGTGTAACTGTGTCTGAACCGCCTCGGCGTCAGTTAGAGGCGTGCCATAGGTTCGTTCTTTACCAATTGACTTCGCCGTCCGAACAGCAACAGGACGATTGTCAACGCCACGAGCATGTTGATAAAGCACAAATCCCATTTTGCCAAACATCCGGAGCAAATCATCTTGCGATAAGGCCCGTAAAGACTTGGCATCAGTGACACCTAAGTCGGTTAACTTCGGCACCGTTTTCTTACCAACCCCGCGAAACTGTTTGATCGGCAGCCGATCCAAAAATAATAAGGCTTGTTCTGGCAAAACCAGTGTACGACCAACCGGTTTATTGTAATCAGAAGCTTGCTTGGCGATAAATTTATTGTAGGAAATGCCAATGGAACTTGTGAGCTGCGTTGCCTGACTAATTTGATCTTGCAGCCACAATGCCAAGGCGATCGTACTCGGGAACATCTTGTTGGCCGTGACATCAAGATAAGCTTCATCGAACGCCACTGGTTCAATTAGATCGGTCACTTGATGAAACAAGGCGTGAATTTGCGCGGACACTGCTTTATATTTTGGAAAATCCGGCGTCTTAAACACCAGTTTTGAGCGAGGCACAAGTTGCAAGGCTTCGTTGGCCGGCATTGCCGAATGAACGCCATAACGTCTGGCGACATAGTTGGCCGTTGTCACAACACCTTTGCCGCCAGTTGTACGCGGATCCCGGGCAATTACCAAGGCTTTACTACGCAATTGCGGATTATCGCGCATCTCAATTGAAGCATAAAAGGCGTCCATATCCAGATGAATGATTTTCCGGGAAGTATCGTTTTGTAATGGTAATTCAAATAACGCCATGAGCTTCCCCTTCCTCGTATCAACTGTTCTGTTATTCTTTCTGTCGCGCTAGTTCACGTTCAGCTTTAACGATCAAGACCGATTCTACTCGAACCACCTATAACGCGCTCGTCAGCCCAGAAACCCGGGCTGACTCGCGTTCACTAAAAAAGGACCCTGACCGCCTTTTCGGGTCACAGTCCCTTTTGTTTATCTGTGAAAGCCTAGTCCGCCAGTTTAATTCGGCGTGGTTGCCAGAACCATTGGCGGCCATCACGAGCTAACAAATCAAACGCTGCTTGCGGACCCATCGTGGCAGCCGGATATGTCGGCATTTCTGTTTCCTGTGACCAAGCTGCTTGAATCGCATCGATGAACCGCCAAGATGCCGATAACTCTGACCAATGAGTAAAGTTTGTCTGATCGCCTTCAAGCACATTATTGATTAATCGTTCATATGCTTCTGGAGCAGCAGCGGCGGCTTCCGGATCATGACGATACCGCAACTCATCGGGTTCAATATTAAAGCCTGTGCCAAGGGCCTTACCATTCAATTGCAACGAATAGCCTTCACTTGGCTCGATATAAATGGTCAAGCTGTCTGGTTGACTTCCGGTTTCTCGGTTGAATAACGGACTTGCGACCGGTTTAAATGTCAGTGTCAGCTGGGTTGACTTCCGAGTTAACCGTTTACCAGTGCGAATATAAACCGGCACACCTTCCCATTGCGGCATATCTAACATAATTTTGCCTGCGACAAAAGTGGCTGTTTGTGAATCTGCTGCCACACCTTCTTCTTGCCGATAACCCAGCACTTGGTCGCCATCTACTTCGGCGCTTGCATATTGCGCACGCACAAAATTTTCTTTAGCAGTTGCAAGATCATAAGGCTTCAAAGCGGCAAACACTTGATCCTTGGCCGTCAAAATGTCGTTAGCCGTAAAAGTCTTTGGTTTTGGCATTGTCAGATAAGACAGCACCTGCATCACATGGTTTTGCACCATATCACGCAACGCGCCGGCCTTTTCATAATAGCCAGCTCGTTCTTCAACCCCGACCGCCTCGGAAAGTGTGATTTGAATATTGTCGATGTAATCCTTGTTCCAGACTCCTTCAAAAATGGCATTATCAAACCGAAAAGCCAACAGATTCTGAATCATTTCTTTGCCAAGATAATGGTCAATTCGGAAAATCTGATCATCATCGAAGGTTGCAGTTAACGAATCGTTTAGTTCTTTAGCACTGGCATAATCATGACCAAACGGTTTTTCGATAATTAATCGGTTGAAACCGCGCTCCGTCAGCAAATGTTCCGATTTCAGATGGCTCGCAATTGTTTCGAAGAAATCTGGTGCCATGGCCATGTAAAAGAAGCGATTGCCACCAGTCACATACTGATCGTCCAATTTTGCAGAAAGATTTTTCAAGGTAATGTAATGATCTGCATCGGTTACATCATGACTCTGATAAAAGAAATGCTGGGCAAAGGCTTTTGCTTGGTCACGATCCACATCATCGCCAGCGACGGCGTTTTCAACAACCTCGTGATAATGATCATCAGTCCACGGACGTCGCGCTGTGCCGATCACCGCAAAATGCTCAGCGAGGACACCACGACGGTAAAGATTAAACAGTTCGGCCTACACCTTTCGTCAGGCTAAATCTCCTGAACCTCCAAAAATAATAATCACAGCACGTGACTCTTCTGGCATGTATACGACCCTGCTTTCTCTAGACTTAATTACAATTCGACAAAAATGTGATCAGCACGATCTGCATCGACCGCCAATTCTTTTCCGGTACGGGCTAACTTGATGATCACGGCATCTAAGGTTTTCGCAGTCACCGTGAATTCATCATCCAGCCGCAGGTCAATTTTAACCGTGTAATCAATCAACGAAACTTCATCAATCACGCGTTCAATATGCCCACTTTGCCCAACATCTAACGTGCCTAATGTCACCCGACTTTGTTGGAGATAGTGGCCATTGGCATCCGGAATAACACCGCCGTGCGGACAATAGCGAGGTTCGCCCAACATAGCTGACAACCGTTTGGCCATTTCCGGCGTTAAGGCATGTTCCAGTTTTTCTGCTTCTTGGTGCACTGTTGCCAGTGTGTACCCAAGCTTTTCAAACAGAAAACATTCCCACAACCTGTGCTTGCGGACTAATTCTTCAGCAGCCTTACGACCAGACTTGGTTAGTGAAATACCAGCGTATGGTGTGTGTGATACCAGCCGTTCTTCCACTAATTTGTTGATCATTTCAGTCACGGAAGCCGCCGCAATGTCGAGGCTCAGTGATAATTGTTTGTTTGAAACTTTTCCAGAAACGCCACCTAATTCAAAAATCATTTTTAGGTAGTCTTCCTTCATAGGAGTCATTTTATTCCACCTGTTAATTTAATTTTGTGCGATACACCATTTATAGCCCATTTACGTATAAATAACAAGTAATTGACTGCCAATATAGAAAAATAGTAAGTGGGCGAAACTAATCATCTTACCGGTGTCGTAAATATTTGTTAGTAGGCGTTAAGATTGCGATTCTTACATCGAATTCGATATGCTTATTTGAAGGTGGTGACAATTCTGTGCCGCTGTCGGCTTACAGGGTCGAAACCGCTGTGGGACCGGTTCGAGCCTGAAAACCGCAGTCTTTCACCTCGGCTTGAAGCCTCGTGAGCCCCTGAGTCTTCAAGACCGTCCATGAAGTGAATTCGATAGACCGCCGAATTCACTTCATTTGCACAACAGGTTTCGACCCTGACGCCTTTCGCTCAGTCGATTAAGTTCACAGCCCCTCAAACAGCATATTGGTCAGTGCCAGACTTCACTAGCTGCTGACGAAACGATGAGCAATGTGTTATGAATAATACTTAAGTGGTTTTGAACTTAAAGATATAAGAATAAAATAACAGACCAAGCATCCAATTTGATAGTTTAGAATAATTCTAATATAATTAGTTTAATTAAAGAATGTTCTAACGGAGGGATGACCATGAACAACCGACAAAAGCTCAGTGTGATTATCGGCGTGGCTGTTATTGCATTGGGACTACAATTTGTTTTCCACCAGGCGTTTGTCGCTCAACTATTAATTACAGTAGTGGGTGGGATCATGGCGCTTGGTATGTTTATCGACATGATTAAAACACTACGGACCGGCAAATACGGCGTCGACTTACTCGCAATTACGGCAATTGTGGCGACCTTGGCAGTCGGAGAATACTGGGCAGCGCTCGTTGTCTTAATCATGCTGACTGGTGGCGACGCGCTGGAAGACTTCGCGTCCCGTCGCGCCAACAGTGAACTGCAAGCATTGTTGGATAAAACTCCAGAAACGGCTCATCGAATTACTGATGGCGCTGTAACTGACATTGCGGTCAACGACGTTCAGATTGGTGATCGGTTACTGATAAAACCCGGTGAAATAGTGGGTGCAGATGGTGATGTGATCGAAGGGGTCTCGACTTTTGACGAAGCTTCTCTAACTGGTGAAGCGCGTCCAATTGAAAAACAACCAGGCGACACCGTCATGTCCGGATCGGTCAATGGCAATCAGGCAGTCACGATTCAAGTTGCCAAGCTTCCAGCGGACAGTCAATATCAAAAGATTATTCAGCTTGTGCGTGAGGCAGAAGCCCGTCCAGCGCATTTTGTCCGCATGGCAGATCGGTATGCGGTCCCGTTTACATTGGTTGCGTATGTCATTGCCGGCCTGGCGTGGTTTATTTCTAAAGATCCGGTGCGCTTTGCCCAGGTGTTGGTGGTTGCCTCACCATGTCCATTGATTTTGGCGGCACCAACGGCGCTTATTTCAGGGATGTCACGGGCATCAAGGAACGGGATTATCGTGAAGACGGGGACAACACTGGAAAAATTGGCAAACGCGCGCAGTATTTCGTTTGATAAAACCGGGACAATTACAAATGGCGTGTTGAATGTGGATCAAGTTTTATCGACAAGTGAAGTAACGCCCACTGAATTGTTACAGTTAGCGGCAAGTGTTGAACAGGGTTCCAGCCACATTCTGGCGCGTTCGTTAGTTTCACATTTGGATGGTCAGCCGCTACTGCCTGTGACCAATGTTCAGGAAGTTACTGCCAACGGGGTTAGTGCAAACATTGACGGTCATTTGGTCAAAGCGGGCAAATTAGACTTTGTGACTGAGAGGTCGCAGGTGCACAAGCAAAATCAAACTGCTGTTTATGTTTCACGAGATGACACGTATTTGGGTGCAATTACTTTTGTGGACACGATGCGTGCGGAAGCGCCGGCAACTATGGACTGCTTGCGCCGGCTCGGTGTGACGCATATCATGATGCTGACTGGCGACCAGCAAGCCGGGGCCAATCAAATCGCTAAACAGGCCGGTATTGATGATGTGCATGCACAGTTATTACCTGCAGACAAGATTGCTGCACTCAAACAAGTACCAAAACACCAACGACCAGTTATTATGGTTGGGGATGGTGTCAATGATGCGCCATCACTAGCAACGGCTGACGTCGGCATCGCCATGGGTGCGCACGGATCGACAGCGGCCAGCGAATCGGCCGATGCTGTAATCGTTAAAGATGATTTGAGCCGTGTTGTCAGTGCCCGTATTATTGCGGCGGATACGATGCGCATTGCCAAAGAATCTGTACTCATTGGGATTTTCGTATGTGTCGGATTGATGCTCATTGCGGCAACTGGGGTAGTGCCGGCGTTAATTGGAGCACTGTTACAGGAGGTCGTTGATACAGTCTCCATCTTGTCTGCGTTGCGTGCTCGTCGTGGCAAAAAGCGTCATCCTGCTGACCTGGCTGGTTTGAACGCAGAAATTGTGAACGCCTAAAAGTGAGGAAAAAATGACGATTATTGAACACTATATCTCAGAGCAACCAAAAGAACGGCAGGAACAGTTGAACGAGCTGTATGTTCTACTAAAGTCGCAACTGCCAGAAGCTCAGGAAAAAATTTCATACGGCATGCCAACGTTTTATGATCAGCACAATATTATTCATTTCGCGAATATGAAACATCATCTTGGTCTCTACCCTGGCGCTGAACCAATCGCATTGTTACAAACGGAGTTGGCGGATTATCACACCAGCAAGGGAGCCATTCAGTTGCCAGTTGGGGAGCCACTACCGACTGAATTGATTATCAAAGTTACGCAACTGGCGTTACAACGAAATCGCCAAAACAACTAAAAATGCAAAGAGGTTCAATCTGTGAGCTGTCAACGTTCACTGATTGAACCTCTTTGTGTCATTTAAAATTGAATGTCTAAAAATTAGTTACCCACTGTGTGACGGTTGCCACCGCGTCTTGGAAACGGGGTTGAATCTGTTCAATGATGTGGTCAATTCGCACAGAATCCAATGGTTCGCCACGGCTTTGCTGATCGAAAAGAACGCCCAGTTGTTGGCGAACGGCGTCAACGGCTAGCGGGTTCGCACGCTGACAAACGTAATCTGTGATTGCTTGCTGGCCAGCGACTGTATGGTGTGTTTGACCGCTCAAAACGGCGTTGTAATGGTCGTTTTTAATGTCGATCATTAACAAAGCTAAATCGATTTGGTCACGCTGTTGTTCCAGCCGGCGACGTTGAAGTGCAACCGCGGCTTGCCGTGCTTTGACATCTGCTTGAACGTCATCGTTGTCTTTTTGCATGATGTCGGCGATTTCTTCAACGCTTACACCAATGTCTCGGAAACATTGAATGGTACGCAGGTCGTTAAGATCCGTTTGATCAAAGTAACGGTAACCGTTGGCACTTCGTTTGAGGTGGGGCAACAGGCCTGCCTTGTCGTAATAACGGATCGTATCAGATG
>DMZB01000316.1 GCA_003482405.1 Lactobacillus sp.
GTCAAGCAACGTTTGTTAGGAAATATTCTCGCCATCGCTTGTCGCTCAAGCACTCCCTGACAACATAAGCTATATTATCAAAGCACCTTAACGCGGTCAAGCGCAAATCTTAATTTAAACGCCACCAAGCGCTGGTGCAAAAACGGGATATGCGTAGTAAGTTATCGTTCAGTGCAGGAAATGTTCGGAAAAGTAAGCGTCAGGCTGTCAGGTCTCAGCTATTTCCCCGTATTCATAGTCCACGCTTACGCACATTTGCACCAAAATAACGAACAAAAAAAGATTCCACAAAATGTGAAATCTTTTCTGATCTACTTAGATTTGCTAAGCTCTGGGGCGTCTGTCTTATACTCACTCGTCGTCGACTTGCCGCCATTCTTGGCTTTGACACTCGTTGGATTATTCTTTTGTTCCTTCTTCAATCTTGAATCCGTCGCAGAGACCGAGTAATTGTAATCACTCTTATTCACCTTTTTAAACCCTGTTGGTGTGTAAAAACGTAATAGATCACGCGTCATGATTTTGTCTGACAGTCCAAGAACTGTATTGACATGATCTTGATCCGCATCGACCTGCTTCTTCTGTGTCGCATTCAAGTCAAGTAGTTTACCTGAGGACGTACTATAAACTTGACTTCCCACCTTTGTGTACTGTGGTGTGACAAAGTTACCATCTCTAAACGGGACAATCTGATTTCTCTGCGTAGACAACAAGTCTTGCCCCATCATAATGTAATTACCGGTCGTTTTAATGCCCAGCAGATCCATAATCGTTGGCAATGCATCGATTTCACCACCATAGGTATGATTAACACCACCCTGAACACCTGGTGCATGAATCATAA
Source organism: Lactobacillus sp. (assembly GCA_003482405.1). Taxonomy (GTDB): domain Bacteria; phylum Bacillota; class Bacilli; order Lactobacillales; family Lactobacillaceae; genus Furfurilactobacillus. The sequence goes on from DMZB01000316.1 coordinate 845, forward strand.
ACGGTACCTTTTGGAACATAGCTAGGTCGTAATTGGTAACCTTCTTCTTACCCAATAACTTGGCAATCGCGGGACGATGGTTATTTGAGATCCCATAATGGTCACCATAGACAACAATCATCGAGTTATCATACAAGTTGACCTTTTTAAGGTAGTTAATGAACTCACCAAATGCCTGATCCAAATAATGGGCCGTAACAACGTAACCGTCCACAGTATTATCGCCTGTGTTGGTCTTAGGGAATGAGGCATCCTTTTTGCCTAACAGATATGGATAGTGGTTAGTGACAGAAATCACCTTTGCATAGAACGGTTGAGGCAACTGTTGAATATACTTAGCCGAATCATTCAAGAAAATCTTGTCTTTTAACCCGTAGCCAACGTTATAACTTGGCTTATCGGCATTCGGATAAAATGACTTACTAAAGAAGTTCTGGTAACCCCACGACTTATACGTATTGCCACGGTTCCAGAAGCTTGGTACATCCCCATGCATCGCAGCCGTTGTGTAGCCATGCTGTGCCAAAATGGCCGGTGCTGCTTGGAACGTGTTCGAAGTCCCATAGCTAATCATGGCAGACCCAGTCGGCAAACCATACAGCGAGTTCTCCATCATCATTTCAGCATCAGAAGTCTTACCTTGTGCGACCTGATGGAAGAAGTTATCAAACGACAATGTGTTTTGATCTTTATAAAAGGCATTTATGTTAGGTGTTACTTCCTGCCCCTTATATTTGTAATTAATCAAGAATTGTTGGAAACTCTCCAAATGGAAGACAAAAACATTTTTGCCTTGTTCTTTACCGAAATACTGAAAGTTTTCGCCAGCCGGATTATCCTTCAAATATTTCTGAACAGACTTCATGTCAGACTTTGATGCCTGATTACGGCTCGTGGCTTGTTGATGCGTTTGATAAGCGTTAAACGCAGCGTACTCATTTAACCCCAAATACTTCACAATATAGTTATTGTCAAACGTCCGCGTTAGTAGCCCGGAACGATCCTTAACTGATAAACCGTAGTCCACCATCATCAACGCGATGGAGAAAACCGTCATCGTCAAAGCAAAGCGTTTCTTCAATGGCCGTTTATCCACTTTGATCAGCTTAGTCAACAGCAAGATGATCAAAACAACAACATCAATATAAACGAACAGATCCGAGGCATGTAAGATACCCGCTAATGACTTTCCAAGGTTATTATCAACAGAACCTGATCCCTTAACGATCCCGATTGAAAGAAAATCAGAGAACTCCCGATAATAAAGAATGTTTGCAAACAGCCATGTCGTCTGTAGCGCGTCAATAATCAGCATCAGCCAGTAAGACAGCTTGCCTCTAAAATACAACGCAATTCCAAACAGCAACAGCGCAGTCGGCAGCGGATTTAACACCAAAATAAATTGTTGAATGGGCGTTTCAACGCCTAACGTAAATTTGGTTCGATATGCTATGTACGTTTTCAACCAAAATAGTGCCGTCATTAAAAAGAAAAAACCGAGGGTCGTATTTAGTTTGGCATAAAGACCCTTGAAGAATTTCGCCATGTTTCTGTCCTCCACTCCCTTGATAGGCTTTGCGTTATCAACGGATGTAATCAATTCTCGTATTCATTAGATACTAAACCTATTACTTAAAATAAGCTTAACTCAACAAATCAATATTATAAACGAGCCCCGCACAATTACAAACATTGGCGGGGTTCTTCATAAATTCTTAGTTGTCCAAACATTTTAAAAGACGGCCTTAAACTCTGTCAGCGCATCATACACTGCAACAGCCACCATATCCAAATTGTCATAGCAAAAGGCTGGTGCAGTCCGTGCATCTTGTACAGTCCACTCGCCGCTAGTCTGGTTCAGTGTCACTTTGCAGACTTCCACACCAAACTGCTCAAAATAGCGCGTTTGTTCAGTCTCATGATGATCAAACTGCATCGCCCGCAAACGGCGAATAATACTCTCTAACAATGTACCTGTTTCTTCACTCATGATTTATCCTTTGCTCGATTCAAAAAGCGACGATGTTTAGCCGGCTCCTCGGTAACTTTATCAGGTTTCAAGGCCATTGCCCACATACCTGAAAACATACCTAGGTAATAGGTTATAACCCGCCACAGAATCATGGCCAATACCAGTTTTGAACGACTCGTCACATAACTTGCAAACAACGCTTCAAAACTAAATTCAGCACCACCTGCACCACCAGGAATGGGAAACAGTGAAATTACCATCACGATTAATACGTGTAAAGCAGTCACCATTAACACATTCACGTGATTGTAGCCTAATGACAACATGATGAAGTACGGAATCAAGTAATATATGGCGAGCTGACCCAGCGTCAGTAAGGTCACGTGAATCATTAACCGCCACTGCGACTTGATCCGGACACTTTCCAAATAAAACGAGTCGATTTTTTCATCCAAACTTGCCCGCCATTTTTCATATCGTTCTGGTTTTACAAACCAGCGTAATGGTTTCATCGCGAGATTAACCAGCCGTTTTGTAAACGAATGCCAGAACATAATCATCAATAATCCTAGAATGACAACCAAGTGGATAAGAAAACCAAACACTACAAAAAGTGCTAAATAATGTAGTTTGGCCGCTAAGTACTGGAATCCAATGGCCAATGCGATTAGGAAGTTAATGACGATCATTGCTTGATACACAACAAACTTCATCAGCAAAACTGAGCTGGCCCGGCCACCGTCAACCCCTGTTTGAATCATGGCAATCAGTTGGGCAGGCTGCCCACCACTGGAAAACGGCGTAATCCCATTAAATAATTGTTCGATTAAAGGAATTCGTAGTGCATCCTTGAATGTAAATCCGCTCAAACGATCATTAACAAACACCTGGACGATACGTGCTTCAATTAATAAGTAGCCAACCATGCAGCCAATAGCAACAAGCAACCACCAACCATTGATATTCATCAAATCGTGAAAGAGTTGGGCCAAGGCAACGTTTCTTAACGAATAAGCGAAAATTCCTAATCCAATGATGACCATCACGATCAGCACAATTCGATTTCGTCGGGACATAGTTAATCCTCTCTGGCTTGTTGTAGGTAAAATCGGTGCCAAATCTGTGCAAGATGATTTGCCGAATAAACTTCTGACGCTAGCAGCGACTGTGTATGCAAGTGCTGCATTCCCGCCGCGTTTTGTCGTAGTGAGGTGAGTTTCTTTTGCATGTCCGCAACATCCGTCGCACTCTCATAATAGCCATCAATGATTGAACGATATAAATCAAGATCGCGTAAAAGAACCGGCGTACCGCAACTGAACGCCTCTAGCACAGACATTGGAAACAGCTCGTTATACGACGGCAACAAAAATAAGTCCGCCATATTGTAATAATCAACAAGGCTGGTTCTGTCAACGATACCTGGAAAGCTCAAATTAGCCGGTGGATTATCCACGACCTTTTTCAGTTCTGCGTAGCCATCCGTGATTCGGCCAAAAGAAAAACCACCTGCCCAAACAAACTGAACGTCTGGGTTATTTTTGGCGAGCGTAATAAAATCGCGCACGCCCTTTCGTTCTTGAATTTGCCCAATTCCTAAAACTGTAAACCTGTGCGGATCCATATGGTAGCGTGTTCTAGTCGCCAGTTTTTCATCTGGCGCCATCTCATAAAATTCACTCTTCGACACAAAATTCGGAATATAGGTGATCTTTCCACGTGGAATATTGTAAGCCTCAAGTTTCGGAATAAACGTTGGGTTGACAACGACAATGTGGTCCATACGTTTGTAAAATGAAATCAAGTAATGGTAAAAAATCTGCTTGGCGACTGGTGGAAGCTTAAGACTGCCTTCCATCGTTTCCGGCAAAAAATGAACGTACCCAATTTTAACACCGCGCCCAGGCATAAATGTCGACAAATAGTAAGGAAAATTAACGGTGTGGTAATGGGAAATATCAGTCTTATGCCATTTATTGATTGTGATGTCAAATTCGCCGTCAAAGTTGTCCTGCAGCAATTTGACTAACTCCATATACGCGCTACCAACACCCTGTCCGGGAACGGATGTTGCGGCTGAAAACATATTAATTCGTAACATTGTCGTTGCTCCTAAACCTTCATTATCGTAAAAGCACGCATTTTCACTAACCATAGGCCAGCTCGAAAATGCGTGCTAAAACTATTAATCGCTCAAATTAGCTGATTTTTCGCTATCTTCTTGATAGTTCAACTGGGCATCCGCATAGAACTGAATAATCCGTTTGCCAAACGCATCCGCCGAAATTTCATAAAGAATGCGCTGACGAACCGTATCATCTGAGACATCTACCTTGTGTGACAAGTAGTCGCACACGTCACGGACCAGGTCACCTTGTTGCCTAAACGTTCGGCCAACAGTATCCGTTTTAAGTAATTCATCAGCATAAGGACTACTCATCACAACAATTGGCAGATGGGCTGCAATTGCCTCGATGTACGTGAGTCCTTGTGACTCTGAATCACTCGCCGAAACAAACACATCAGCCATCTGATAGTAACGATAAACATCCTCGTTAGCCACTTCACCGGTAAACGTCACGTGATCCGTTAACTTCATGACCTGAACCTGCTGTTCCAGATCATCGCGAGCTGGCCCATCCCCAACAATCACAAGTTGTGCATCCGGAAATTTCGCTAAAATGTCTGGTAATGCCATGATGACTTCATGAATATTTTTTTCAAACGCTAACCGGGATAGTGACAACAATACCGGCGTCTTAGAACTAAAATGCAAGCGCTGACGCAGTTCATTAGACTGCGGTTGCTCATATTGCGTCAAGTTAACCCCAGTCGGAATCACCCGAATTGGTGTTTTCACACCGTAGCCTTTTAACGTATCCAACACCCGATCAGATGGTGCCACGACACCCTCAACCCCATGTAAATAGGCACGTGTAGCAATCCGCACCTGTTTAGGCTTGAGTAGCTTACCGTTGGCAACATAATGCAAGTAGTCCTCGTACATGGTGTGATATGTATGAACCACTGGAATCTTCATTGCATGAGCAACGAACTTCCCCATTAACCCCATTGAGAATTCAGTTTGGGTATGAATAATGTCTAAATGTAAATCCTTCGCAATCTGAAGCGCGCGAAACGCCCCTCTAAAGGCAATTCGTCGATCCGTGAAGGAAATGAACGGAACAGATGGAAAGCGGAAAATATTCCGTTCGTAAACATCCTTATCAACCTTTGGATCAGTTGACGTAAAGATATAAACTGAATGACCGTTTTGCTCCAATTGGTCACGCAGCGTTTTTATCGAAGTGGCAACTCCACTCACCTGCGGAAAATATGTTTCAGTAAATATGCCAATATTCACGCCGGTGCCCCCTTCAAAGTAAATTCAATGCAAAATTAGCCAATTAGCTAACAAAATAATCAAATTACATTATACGGATTGCGCATATAGAGTGCAAACGCTAATCACTTAGATTAACCCTTATTCTAACCTAGACAGACCGTTCACGCCAATATTACCGCTACATCTAACGGTAACATGCCCTAAAACTTAACTTTTTGCAAAAGAAAATGGCCAGTCAATTCAACACCCCGCACATTTTATTACCTTAAATAC